>JAQTRT010000237.1 GCA_028711675.1 bacterium
GAGGAGCTGGAGCCCCCCTGCGCTGATATCAACGGTCATGGGTGCGCCCACTTTCTGGAGCTTCTCATCCTCCCCCGTGGGATAATTCTGGATCTGGTAGATGACAACGGCATCAGAGGGAACTCTTCTGAATTTTCTTCTCTCATCCATAAATGGACCTCCCGGTGCAGAGTATATCCGGTATTCCCGGTTTTCTTATTTGCAATATATAAATAATAACCCGGATTTCAAGAAATTTTTTCAATTACAATTAACCTGCCATGTGTACACCGTATCGAAACAGCACCATCCTCTCTCTTAGACTCTTAGTGTACGGTACCGGCACCGTTAAAAAAGTGGACAAAGAAATGAAAAATATTATCATTAAAAGCATATTTTACTCTATACATAAGGGGAAATGAGATCATGAAAAAAATATTTCTATTCTCCATCGGGCTTCTTCTTTTTCTGGCCACAGAACCTCTCCAGGCCAGGAACTTTTACGTGAAGACCAACGGCAGCAATGCACTGGCAGGTACAAACTGGACCGCAGCCTGGGATACCATCGGCTATGCGGCCACGAACATGGGATCCGGAGACGCGGTCATCGTATCCAACGGTATATACCGTGAAGATGTTATTCTAACCGGCAGCAGATGCACTTTCCGGAGCCTGAACAAAGGACAGGCTGTGGTCATCGGCAGTTATAATTGTTTTAATGTCGTAGGCTATTTTCACACGGTCATTGACGGTTTTATTCTGAAGAAAGCCGGCGATTACTGTATCCGGGGACCGGGCGGATCCGGCAACACGCGCATCATCAACAATATCATTTATTCAAATACTGCCGGAGGTATATCCCTGCAGGGCAATCCCTTCAGTAATGTGATCTGTTCAAATATGATCTACGGAGCTAACCAGGGTAACGGCATTTACATTGTCGATGGTAGCCATAACGTAATACGCTTTAACCAGGTCCATAATCTGAATAGGGGATTATATTTTATCGGAGATACTACCGGGAATTATATGGCCGGGAATGTTATCTGCTCCAATGATAATAACGGTATCGAAATTGATGCCACCATAGGAGGCAATAACTTAATTCTCACAAATGACATCTGGGGCTTGAACCAGAACTACGGGGTATTCATCCGGAATTCCTCCCGAAATACTGTTCAGCTCAATAAGATCCATAATAATGCAAGCGGTATGCTTCTGGACGGAAACGCGAGGACCAATCATGTCATTCAAAACTCGGTCTATTCGAATAAGAATACCGGGATCGAGGTGAGCAATAATGCGGATAATAATTTTATCCTGCTGAACGACATCTGGAGTACGAACCAGATTGAGGGTATCAGTATCAGCCAGTGCGACGATAATATCATACAAGGCAACAGAATCCGGAGGAATAAAGTTTACGGCCTTTTTTTACAGGGCACAGTCACGGGCAATTGCATTTACGGGAACTCCATCCGGTCCAACGGCAATTACGGTCTTTTTCTGCCCAGTATGGCACGCAACAACATCATCCGGTCGAATGATGTGTCCCGGAACAGTCAGGAAGGTATTTACCTGAACGGCAGCGACCGGAACATCCTTTGCGCCAACCGCATCCATCATAACGGTTCCTCAGGCCTTTATCTGGAAAACACCGCCCTTTCCAATAATATTGTCAAGAACCGGATCTATACCAATACCGGCAACGGCATCAACGTCAATTCAGGCGGCTGCAGGCAAAACTTTATCCAGTCTAACGCTGTTTTCGGCCCGGGCCAGTTTACCGGTATCCGGCTCTTTGATACTGACCGTAATACCATAGGCAGCGGCAATTCCATATACAATAATTCCCTTAACGGTATTCTTCTGACGGGAAACGCTTCTTCCAATGTTATCAGGGGAAATGAGATCAGAGGCAATACAATGTCCGGTATATATATCAATTCCGATACCGCTGACTATAACGTTATCCGGTCCAACCAATTCTATTCCCAGAGCCAGCCTATAAGTATCTTTGACGGGGACAACAGCATCATCAGCAGGAACCTGTTCAAACAAAATCTTCCATACCACATCCTTATTTCAGGTTCAGCCCTTGATACATCTATCCTGAACAACACTATTTTTGGGATACCCGCCCAGAGCGGCATCCTGTGTGTGGATACTTCATCCGGATATATCCTGAATAACATCATCATGTCCAATCAGGAGTATGCTGTGACCAATTCCAGCACAGGAACATTCATCATCGACCATAATGTCTTCTACGCCAATGCCAAAGGCAAGGCGAACAGCGGAGTGATCCTGGGGCCTTCCATTATTACACAGGACCCGATGATCGATACCGTATCCACGTTCGCCATCACTTCAGCTGCCAGCCCCGCGGTTGACAGCGGGACGAACATACCCGGAATTACGGACGGCTATTACGGTCCTGGGCCTGACATGGGCTGGAAGGAGTATATCAGCGATTCGACAGCGCCTGTGACAACAGCCAGTAAAGGCAACGGTTTTTATTCAGCGCCATTTGACGTGGTGCTGACAGCCGCGGACCCGGAATTCCCGAACAATATTACGATCTATTACACAACTGACGGATCTGATCCCCTTACGTCTTCCACGGTCCTGAGCGGAATCTCGCCTGTGACCGTCAGTATCGACCGGACTACGACATTGAAATTCTACGCCAAGAACAGCTTTGGCCTGTCAGAAGCGGTCCAGACGCTCCAGTATGACTTTATCAAGCTGCCGTCTGAAGATGCGGCTGTATATAACAATCACCTGGACCTGTCCAAAGCAGAGCCTGCCAGGATCATCTTCGGTAAAGCATGCACTGTAGAAGTAAAGGTCTATAATGTAAAAGGTATACTGGTGAAGTCCTGGCCGAGCCGGCATTATGACGCGGGCCAGTACCAGGACTGGTACGGCACTTTCCGGGACAGCACGAAAAAAGTAGGAGCGGGACTATATATTATTCTCATCAAAGGGGATATTAATAAGAAGCTCAAGATAACAGTCACAAAATAAAGTAATGGAGGATAAATACCATGAAAAAATATTTGATCAGTCTTATAATGATTCTGTTCTCAGTTCAGCAAAGCTTTACCGCTGAAGCAGGCTCGGGCATTCCCATCCTGATGCTTGATTCCTATGGCGCCAGGCAGGTAGCCCTGGGAGACACATTCACAGGCATTGCCGACGACATCAATTCCATTTCCGTGAATCCTGCAGGCTTAAGCAGCCTTCAAGCCTTCGAGATCTCATCCATGTACATGAAGTATCTGGAGGACCTTTCATTCGGGTACCTGGCCCTGGGCATGCCCCTGCCTTCGAATGCGGGATATGTGGGAGCCAGCCTCTCCCTCTTCTCAGTGCCGGATTTTGACGGTTATGACCTGGCCGGCAACAAGAGCGCGGATTCGTCCTCTTCAGGCGACATGGGATTCAGCGTGGCTTATGCCAATAATCCTTTCAAGCTGCTGAATATAGACGCGAACCTGAACCTGGGATTCAGCGTAAAGTATATCCAGTCAAAGCTGGCAGGCAGTTCGATCTCAGCCCTTGGATTTGACATAGGAGGCCTGTACAGGCTGAACATACCCAATCTGGGGAGCAAGGAAGCAAAGGAGAATCTCGGCATCGGCGTTTCGATCCAGAACCTCGGCTCATCCATAAAATACAAGGCAGAGGAGACGCTTCTGCCTCAGAATCTCCGCTTCGGCCTGGGGTACAGGGGATTTAATTCGGAGAACCATTCCGTGCTTGTGGGATTCGACGTGAACATGCCGAATGACAGCGACAGCATCATGAGCGCTGGCCTGGAATACACGTTCATGCAGATCATTTCAGCCAGGGCAGGTTATAAATTCTCGGGTACGGACATAGGCGGCCTTTCATTCGGTATCGGCGCAGGCTACAACCTGTCAGGCAAGCGTATCAGCCTTGATTACGCGCTTGTGCCTGTGGAGGAATTCAACACGGTCCATACTTTCTCCCTGGGCATACGGTTCTGATCCTTGTCTCTCTTTTTTACTTTTAAACTCAAGGAGGCCGATCATGGTAAAGATCATCTCTCTTTTTCTTGTTAACATTCTGTTAATAACCGGTACAATGTTTTTAGCCGGCGGGAATTTACTGGATTTTTTTGACCTGCCGAGTATCGGTTTCATTATTATAATACCAATACTCCTGTTATTCAATAATTTTAACTTGAAAGAAATAACGGATACGATACTGTTCTGCATGAATAAAAGAAAAAATATTAATATGGAGACAGGCATCCTGATCCTTACTTCATTAAAAAAATATCTTTTTCTGAGCGGTATTACCGGCTTAATGATAGGAGTCATTATTTTGCTTCCCCATTTAGGCAATATCACTGCTTTCGGCAGCGGGCTTTCCGTATGCGTGCTGACGGTGTTTTACTCGATCATAATAAACTTATTGATCATTTCGCCCATGATAACCTTTTTAAAAAGAAATAATCCGAAAGGGGCTGAAGGGTAGGGTGATTTGTTCAGTAGGATATGTCATTTTTCGATTTCTTGTGTTTTCCTGTCATTGTGAGCCTCTTCAGGCGAAGTAATCTCATCTTGAGGTCACAATTTGTTCATTACAGCACCCCCTCCCTGAAAAAGCTGAAATGCTCCTGCCTGCTCACAATGATATGGTCCAGTCTTTCTTTTCTTGATCTTTCCACTTTTAGACTCTTAGACTTCTTAACTTTTAGACTATTAGTTATGCACCAGGATA
>JAQTRT010000238.1 GCA_028711675.1 bacterium
TCAAATTAAAGAAGAACGATCTGACGATGATCTTCATCAACCTGGATAATTATGACCTGCAGAAAGTGGGGAAAGATTATAATGTCATTGTAACCCGGCAGGAGGAGGAGGAGGATTATTCCCTTGAAATCAAGGATTCATTCATCCACCTGGACCTGAACAGGAACAGGTGCGTGAACGGCACGCTTATCCTGGACTATAATATCAAGACCGGGCAGTTCGATGATGCGGAGTTTAAGAAATTGTAGGCAGGGGAGATGAGGCTGGGGCAACCTTCTTCCGTCCCATCACTCTTTAATGAGCCTGTTGTTTTTATCGAGATGAACGATGACAGGTTGAAAAGATGCCGCTTCTTTCTCTTCGATCCGGGAAAAGCTCATTATGATGATGGTGTCGCCTTTATAAGCCAGCTGCGCTGCAGCGCCGTTGAGGCATATGACACCGGAACCCTTCGGTCCTTTGATGATATAAGTCTCAAAACGCTGGCCGTTGTTCAGGTTCACCACTAAAACCTTTTCGTGCAGGTACATTCCGGCCTTGGTATAGATCTCCTCGTCAATGGTGATGCTTCCCTCGTATTCAAGTTGGGCATCCGTCACAATAGCATTGTGTATCTTTGATTTTAATATCTCTATCTGCATACTGGAACCTGCCTTTTTAATTTCTTAAAAATATATAATGGAAAAGGAAAGTCAAATAGTATATGGCGGAAAGAGGCAAAGGATCAGCCACTAAGACACAAAGTCACGAAGAAAGAAGAGGATCAGGGGACAGGAAACAGGAAAAAGATAGCCTTTATTAAAAAGAAAGGCCTCTTTGCCCGTTTTTAATTTTAAAAGTTTATCTCTTTTCTTTGAGCCTTAGTGCCTTCGTGGCAATGATTTTAAAGGAGCTTATGTGAGAAGAAGCGTTCACCCCCCGAGCTGCTGGATAAAATCCCTGAGAAAGGCTGCTTTCTCGAATTCCAGGTCAGCAGCCAGTCCGGTCATTTTTTTCTTCAGGCTGCTGATCAGTTCTTTTTTATATTCATCGTCGGATAATTTTTTCTTCTTAAGGCGTGTTTCTTCCTCGCTGATCAGGTGGTCCAGGGATATCTCCTCCTCTTCCTGACGTTCGAGGATATCTTTGATCTCTTTTTTGATGGACCGGGGGGTTATATCATGCTCTTTATTGTATTCCGTCTGGATCTTTCTTCTCCGGCTCGATTCATTCACGGCATAGTTAATAGAATCCGTAAGCTGGTCCGCATAAAGGATGACCCTTCCGTGGATATTCCGTGCTGCCCGGCCCATGGTCTGAATGAGGGAGGTTTGGGAGCGCAGGAATCCTTCCTTGTCCGCATCGAGAATAGCCACCAGCGTTACTTCAGGAAGGTCAAGACCTTCCCGGAGCAGATTAATGCCCACAAGGACGTCAAAGTCGCCTTTACGCAGGTCCCGCAGGATCTCAACGCGTTCAATGGTCTCAATCTCCGAATGCAGATAACGGACCTTGATCTCGAGTCCTGCCAGATAGTTGGACAGGTCCTCGGCCATGCGTTTGGTCAGTGTCGTGACCAGAACGCGTTCTCCCTGGGCTATGGTCTTTTTTATTTCCCGGACCAGGTCTTCCACCTGGTCAGCCACAGGCCGCATGATGACTTCGGGGTCCACAAGGCCGGTGGGTCTGATGATCTGTTCCACGACCCGCGAACTTTTCGTCAATTCGAATTCAGAGGGTGTGGCGGAGATAAAGATGGTCTGGTGAAGCATCTTTTCGAATTCCTCAAAATAAAGCGGCCGGTTATCCAGGGCAGAGGGGAGCCTGAATCCGTACTGGACCAGCGTTTCCTTCCGCGCGCGGTCGCCGTTGTACATGCCTCTGATCTGCGGGACTGTTACATGGGATTCGTCGATGATGGTGAGGAAATCCCCTTCATAATAGTCCAGGAGCGTGGCCGGACGTTCGCCGGGACTGCGGCCGGCGATATGGCGCGAATAGTTCTCAATGCCGTTGCAGTACCCGATCTCCCTGAGCATTTCCATGTCATAATTGGTCCGGGAGAGGATCCTCTGGGCTTCCACAAGTTTCTCCTGTTTTTTCAGGGATTCATGATGTTCGGCCAGTTCAAGCTTGATGCGTTCCACGGCTTTTTCTATTTTTTGGACGGGCGTGACAAAATGTTTGGCCGGATAAACGGCGCACTGAATAAGTGAACCCAGGATCTGTCCCGACACGGGATTGATGCTGTATATCTTTTCGATCTCGTCCCCGAACATCTCGATCCGGAGGGCTTCATTGGAGTAAGACGGATAGATATCCACCGAGTCCCCTTTTACCTTAAAGGTACCCCGGCTGAAATCGAAGTCATTCCTTTCGTACTGGATCAGGACCAGTTTTTCCAGGATAGCGTCGCGTGTGATGATATCGCCTTTCCGCACGTTCAGCAGCATGTGTTTGTAATCTTCCGGCGAACCGAGGCCGTAGATACAGGAAACACTGGCTACGATGATGGTATCCTTTCTTTCAAGAAGTGAACTGGTGGCCCTGAGCCGCAGCTTATCGATCTCTTCGTTAATGGATGTGTCCTTTTCAATATACATGTCCTTGGCCGGGACATAGGCTTCCGGCTGGTAATAATCGTAATAACTCACAAAATATTCCACGCTGTTTCCGGGGAAGAACTCTTTAAATTCCCTGTAGAGCTGGGCAGCCAGGGTCTTGTTATGGGAGATGACCAGGACCGGTCTCTGGACAGCTTCGATCACATTGGCCATTGTAAATGTTTTACCTGAACCTGTGACACCCAGGAGGGTCTGGAACCTGTATCCTTTCCGGAGGCCTTCAATGAGCTGCTGGATGGCCTTGGGCTGGTCTCCTGAGGGTTTGAAACTGGACTTGATCTTGAACTGATATTCTTTTTCCGGCATAACAATACCTTCCGATGTCTGTAAAATATGTCAATTGAGAATAATGTCCAGAACTTTTTTCAGACACAGCGGATGGGGTGTGTGGTTATTTCTGCATGGTGAACAGGAGACGTGTGCTGCGCAGGACCTGAAAGAAGATGAAAAAGAGGATAAAAAAGAGCACATAAAAGATGACATTGAACAAGAGGAGGAAAGGCGGGATGCTGAACCCGATGGAAATGATGTTCTTTAAAAGAAGGAAACTGTCGTGGAACAGGGTATAAAGGATCAGGAACAGGAGGGGAAGCAGGAGGAAATCCGTAAGACTTACCTTGACCGCTCCTTCTCTTTTTCGCATGTAAAAAGCCAGGATGAGCAGGTTAAGGAAAAGAAAAATAATGAGAATAAAATAATTGATTTTAATTGTGAGGATATGACTGAATGTTTTCAGGTCGTTCAGGCTTTTCTTGAAATACGGGTAATAAGTGATGATCTTGTACAGGGAGAAGCTTTCGGGGCTTTGCATCAGACGGTGATAGGACCAGATGAGTTCCGGGTTGATATCGCTGTACTGGAATAAGCTTCCCCCGGGCTTGACGAAGGAATCCTGGAATATAAAAGTGCCCAGTTTACTGTCATAGTAACCATACCGTCTGGTAAAACTGGTCTTATCCTTTAAGTTCATGAAGGTGACATGATGCAGAATGTAGTCATTATATTCCGGGATGCTTTTTTTTGGTTTGATTTTGTTCAGTTTCGCCATGACCGGCTTGGCCGAGGACTGGATCTTCCGGCCGAGGCGGAAGATAAGGTTTTCCCGGTCCTGGATCATGAAAGGAGGGAGGATCTCCGGCTTTTTCATCTGTTCGCGTGATTCCTCGCGCAGGCTGGCGTATTTGCTTTCTGTCCGGGCCAGCTGTCCGATACGAATCCTGTACTGATCCGTTATGTATTCCAGGTTATTCCGGACCAGCTTGTCCGCGGTGTTGGTGAAAAAATGGAGCTGAAAGATCTTTTGCTGGACCAGGATCGAATAATAATAAGCGTCATAATTGTTCACATCGATCAGCAGGACGTCCTTGAACGATTCCAGGGCCGCGTGATAGTCGTTTTTCCGGTACCGGTCCATGCCCTGGTCGATCAACTCCTTGATCCGGTTGTTGTGCCGGTTCTGTGATTTTGTGTCCTTGTTCAGATGGATGATATGGCTGTACTGGTCTTTGATGATCCGTTTGGACCGGATGTCCGTCTGCTGCAGGCTGAGATTAATATATTTGACGACCTCATTGTCCTCGGGATTCTGTTCATAGTACTGGTTGAAGAACGCGAGCGCGGTCTTGTAGTCTTGAGCCCTGTAGGACGCGATGCCTTTGTTCCGTAATTCCTTTAATTTTAATTTTTTTTCATGTTCGATCATCTGCTTGATCAATCTTGATTTTTCCGCGGCAGCCTCATCATACGGGGCGATGATCAGGATGTCTTCCAGGATCTTCAGGGCGCTGTAGTATTTTTTTTCCTCCCGGAAACGGTCCGCTTCCTCGTTCAGCTCTTTGATCCTGAGGTTGTTCGAGTCTTTTATCTTCAGCTGTTTGTTCCTCAGTTCGAACTGTTCTTCCTTGAACACGATGGTGGTATCCAGAACGGCCACCAGAAGGATGATGAAAAGCATGAAAAGGAGCGAATACTTGTAGAACGGTCTGATAAAACTATCGATCTTATAGCTGTATAAAGTGCGGTCCGGGAAACAGACGTTCATAGTGTAAAAAAGGGAGGAGATGAGCAGGGGGGGGAGGACGAACAGGAAGTTCTTGAACAAATTAAGAAAGATATAACTTTTTAAA
>JAQTRT010000018.1 GCA_028711675.1 bacterium
GGCTCTGAGCCTTCCCTTTGACGACCTGCTTCATGTGAAGACAAAATCGTATATTCTTGACCGTGTGAAGGAGAAGCTCCTGACGCCGTTCGGGCTGAGGACACTGTCCGTTGATTCCCCTTCCTACATCCGGAGTTACAGCGGGAAACAGCCGGAATCCGCCTATAACGGCATTATCCATCCGTACCTGCTGAGCCATTATACCACAGCGTATCTGAAGCTCAATCATTATTCCAAACAAGCGCGCGATGATGTTAAATATCTGCTGTTGAACTTTGAAAAGATGATCAAAGAGGATATAATCGGTTTTTTCCCCCAGTATGTCAATTCCCTGCCGCCTTATTCACCGGCAGGTCTTCCGGACCATAGCCTTACTTTTGCCAGTTACATCCAGATCCGGACCAAGGAACTGGATTCTTTCTAAACAATAAGGAGCGCTATTATGGAAAAGAAAAGTAAATATGAAAAACTGGTCTTGAAGGAAAAATCAGCCTGGCTTCTGATGAAGGAAGACGAGAAAAAAGGTCTGGAAAAGCTGAGCCGGGAATATCTGGATTTTTTAAACCAGTGCAAGACAGAAAGGGAGTGCGTCTCTTACTTTTATGAGGCTGCCGTAAAAAAGGGTTTTACGGAGGTCAAGGATTTCCTTTCGTCCGGGTCTGTAAAGCCCGGCCGGAAGATCGTCAGCACCAACCGGAACAAGAACATTATCCTGACTGTAGTGGGGAAAAGGCCCATGGAAGAAGGGCTGAATATTATCTGCGCTCATATGGATTCGCCGCGTCTGGACCTGAAGCAGAATCCGTTGTATGAAGATACGAATCTGGTGTTTTTAAAAACCCATTATTACGGCGGGATAAAAAAATTCCACTGGCTGAACATCCCGCTGGCCATCCATGGCCGGATCGTTAAAATAAACGGGGAAACCATTGATCTTAAGCTGGGTGAGAAGGAAGAAGACCCTGTTTTCCTCATCCCGGACCTCCTGCCTCATCTTTCCAAGAAGCTGAGCGAGAAGACCGTGACTGACGCTTTCCAGGCAGAGAACCTTAATCTGGTCATGGGGCATATCCCGGTGGATGAGGATGAAAAAGAAGCGGTCAAGATCAATATTCTGAAGATGCTGAACGAGCAGTACGGCTTTGATGAAAAAGATTTTAATTCCGCGGAACTTGAGATCGTACCGAGTCTGAAAGCCCGGGAAGCCGGTTTTGACAGAAGCTTTATCGCGGGTTACGGCCAGGATGACAGGATCTCTTCTTTCCTGGCTTTCCAGGCCCTGATGAACACGGAACAGCCGGACCGGACCAGCGTGGTCTTATTGATCGATAAAGAAGAGGTGGGCAGCGAAGGGAACAGCAGCATCCAGTCCAAGTTCTTTGAGCTGTTCATCAGCGACCTTCTGGAGAAGACGGGCAAAGAATACAGTGAGAAGGTCTTAAAGAAGACCTTATATAACAGTTACGCCATTTCAGCGGATGTGGATTCCGCCTTTGATCCTAATTACAAGGATGTGTTCGATATACGGAATACCAGCAAGATCGGCTACGGCCTTGTTCTTGTCAAATACACCGGCCACGGAGGAAAATACGGTGCCAGTGACGCGAACGCGGAATATATGGCCCGTATCAGGAAGCTCCTGACAGATCATCAAGTGATCTTTCAGTTCGGGTCCATCGGCAAGATCGACGAGGGCGGCGGCGGTACCATTTCCAAGTTCCTGGCTTCTTACGGGATGGAGATCGTGGATGCGGGTACTCCTGTACTGGGCATGCATTCACCGTACGAGCTTACCTCAAAAGCCGATCTCCATGAAGCCCTCAAGGCGTTTACCGTGTTTTTTAGTAAGATGTGATAGAACGGTACGAAATAAAGAGAGTAAATGATCTGGGGGGTGCGTGATAAACTGGAAAATATTGAGCTTACAGTGTTAAATGCGGGAACTCCATTGAGTTCCCATTGTTTTTGAGCGGTTCAATTTTTTCGGTCCCTACACGGCCTCCCGGAGCCTTTGTCCAGGCGGATATGGGGATTGGCCGGGATCATATAAAAAAGACAGGTCTCGTTCTGTGCCGTTTTTAAATCAATAATCAAGATAATGAAAAAGCCCTACTATTCACTGAAAGATTACTTTGCGAAAAAGTATAATAAAAAAATACACAAGATCACCATTGACGCGGGTTTCACCTGCCCTACGCGGGATGGTACCAAGGGAAGGGACGGCTGCCTTTACTGTGATGCCCGGGGAAGCGGTAACGGATCGTTCAACCGGGGTATGAGCGTGGCTGATCAGGTGAAGCAGGCCAGGAAATATCTCCGGGAAAGACACAACGCCGAGAAATTCTTTCTTTATTACCAGGCTTTTACCAATACATACGCTGACGCGGGAAGATTAAAAGCCGTTTACGACGAAGGGCTTGGATGCGATGAAGGGGATATTGCCGGGCTTATCATCGGCACGCGGCCTGACTGCGTGGACGAGGAAAAGATAAGGCTCATCGCGGGGTATCATCCCGGGTATGAAGTGTGGATCGAGTACGGTCTGCAGTCCATCCACCAGAGAACACTCGATCTCATCCAGCGGGGACACGGTAAAGAAGATTATAGCCGGGCTGTGCGGATGACCGAATGTTTTCCCGTGAACATGACCACGCATATCATCGTGGGCCTGCCGCATGAAACACACAACAAGATCATGGAGACGATACGGTTTATTTTAAAAACAGGCGGGGTCAGGAGCCTGAAGATACATTCTCTGTACATTCCCCTGGGATCAAAACTGGCGGAGTTATACCAGAAGGAAAGATTCAAGCTGATGACCAGGGATGAATATATCCGGACAGCGGCTGATATCCTGGAGGTCCTGCCGCCGGACATCATCATAAGCCGGTTGACCGGAGAAACAAGCAGGGCGGAGCTGCTGGCGCCGGAATGGGTGCTGGACAAGCAGGGCGTGATCCGGGGAATAACGGAAGAGCTCAGGAGAAGAGGGTCCTGGCAGGGAAAGCATTCCGGATAAAAGTTTGTTCTGTCCTCTCTCCTTGGTCCTATAGCTTCATGATATAAGCTAACGCATAATAAGAAGGCAGGTGGTTCACGCTGCTGGTTCCCGGGCTGTCTGAGCCTGTGGAACCGGATGAGGAGCCGCCTGAGGTCGATGTCGAAGCGCCTCCTGTGCTGCCGGGTGATGCGCCGTCTGTTGTCCCGGAATAAGAGTGGCTGTGGGGGTCAGTCTGGGGCTGCCAGCGCATGGATGAGGTAGCCCGGTCCACCCATTCGCTGATCGAAGTGTTGCCTGTCGTACCGCTGTAAGTATGCGTGTGTGCCATAGTGTGGGTATGGCTGATATCATGAGTATGGCTCATAGTGTGGGAATGGGAATTGACCGTATGGGAATGGGTCGTACCGCCTCCTGTACTATCCGGTGTGTACGAGGTCCCGGCTCCGATGACAAAACGGTCCCTCAGGTTAGGCGTCAGTTTCCCGTCATGGATAAGGCCGTCGCACAAAGCCCATCCCGTTGGTATGGTTGCTATCGAGCCGGACCACAACATAATGGTACCGGCCGGCACGCCGTTGTCGGCATAAAGGGCATAAGGGACACTAGTGAGCCGTTCGCGCGGCTGGAGCACATCCGAATCCACCTGCACCTCCAGGTATTTTTCATTGGAAGCCCATATGATATTGCTGAAGGGGATAGGGGAACCCAGGGACGTGGTCTGGCCGACCCAGGTATTGAATATTCCGTTGGTCATGTGAACGGTCTGCACGTCACTTGACCAGAGGGCCGACCCTCCTGAAGAAACCGGATAGATCCTGAAGATGACGGACTGGTTGCCGCTGAAAGGAACCCCGCCCTGTATCAGTTTTCCCTGGTAATTGATCATCTGGGGTGCCCGGGCATTCAGGGAACCAGCCAGCAGGAAAACCAGAACGATCTGTATATACATGATAAACCTCCTGAATGAAAGGAAGATGCTGTACCGTCTGATATTATTTTTTGATAAAATGGGGCTTTAAAAAAGGAAGGAGGATCGCCGCCCCGGCGAAAAAAATTATTTTGTCAGTATTTCCACCCTTCGGTTGATCTGCCTTCCTTCCTTGGTCGTATTGTCTGCTTTGGGACTTTGATATCCTTTCCCGATGGAAATGATATCCTTGAATTTTTTGTCGATCCGCTTGAGAAGGTAGTTGCGGACGGAATGGGCCCGTTTTTCGGATAAACTCTTGTTGTACCGTTCTGTCCCGATATTGTCCGTGTGGCCTATCAGGATGAGATTATTGATCTCGTTGTTGTTGATCCGTTTGACGAGAGAATCCAGAACAGGATAGTATTCTTTCTGCAGCGCGCTGGAATTGAACTTAAAATTGATATCCGAGAACTTAACAGGCTCCGGTTCTTTTTCATAAAGATAGATAAGGTTTGAGGTCCGGCCGATATTACAGGCGTTGTCTTCCGCGCTCAGCCGGACCATATAGTTCTCGTCGGGGATCACGTATATTCCGTTATTATCCTTGAAATTCCAGGAAAACACGGTCTGATCCTCAACCGGCGTGATAAGGTTCTGATAATAAAAATCCCGGTTGGAACTGTATATTTTTAATTCCAGGATTTTAATACCGTTGGTGTCAAAAAGACCGGGTCTTAGCACCAGGTTTGTCATGACCCGGAGATTGATCACGGTATTGGTTAAATCCAGACTGAGCCGGGGGGGAGTTGTGTCCAGGACAGCTTCGCCGGGTCTGGAGACGTTCTCTTCCCTGCCCATAGCATCATTAGATATTGAAATATAATAAAGTCCGTCCGGAGCCTGTCCGTTGATCTCATCGCGTCCGGACCAGGAGAACAGGTTCACATTGGAGGGGAAATAGACGGTCTTGACCCTTTCCTGGAGGGAATTGTTTATCACCAGGAACCGGTCCATGATGTCGCCCTGGATGCTGATGTTCAGGTCGTCGCATGATCCGTCCTGATTGGGGGAAAAGTACCGGTCCATCCTCAATACAACGGGTTTCTGGTTGATGACCGTAAGGTTTTTTACCAGGGTGTTGGTGATGACATTATTAAAAATGTAAGAATAGGTATGAATGACGAACTGATGCGTGCCTGAAGCGTTCTCATTGGGAATAAGCTTGAAGGAAAAGTCCCTGCTGGCCTGCGGTTTAACATCACTGGTCTGCATTTCATTCTCCGTGAGGTACGTGAACTGGCCGTCAGCGGAGGAATGGACCTTCACCCTGATCTTCTGGAACGGGAATTTTGAATTGTTCTTGCAGTTTAAGTTGATAAAGAAAGGGGCGATTCCGGTCTTGTCCGGCATGGAGAGGATGAAGTCCATGTCCCTTACCGAGTATTCTTCGCCGTGATAAAGCCCGTAGTAAAATTCATAGTTCCGTTCCATCTCTTCGGTATAGGGTTTGGCCAGCCAGTAGAAGGATATGGAGCTGTCGTTGATGCTCAGTATGTCCTTTTTAAAGGAGTCTTTCTTTATCTCGGGTATCTTCCAGAAATTATCCTTGAACAGCTCCCAGCTGGCCATGATCACCTCATCCGGTTTTTTTTCCTTTTCCTCCGGAAAAGAGATCTGGAATTTAATGTTTATGTCCTTGTCCGTTCCTACGGTATAACCGTAAGGAGGAAGGTCGTCCCGGTACAGGTTCCTGTATCCTGTGATGCGGCCGATACCGGGCATGAAGAAAGGTACACCGTCATTCTCACCCAGGAATGTGTCGAGTGTGAACCGCAGCCCGATCTGGGGCCTGTCGCTGCCTTTGTTCAGTATCTTATACATGACCTTCAGTGTGTCCCCGTTGTTGATGCTGTAAGGACTGCCTGTCAGCATGAGGATCTGCTTTACATAAACAGAACCGATCTTCCATTCGGACAGGATAGTGCTGTCATCAAGCTTTTTAGGAGGGATCGTGAACCGGCCCTGGGAGGAGCCATACACATGATCCGTGCCGTTGATCCTGATGGTGGCAAACGATGTGGAGGGCACCTTCCCGTTATAAGTAAGGAATGTATCTCTGGGTTTGATCGATTTTAAGATGAAATGAGCTTCTGATCTGTCAACGAACAGTTCCAGGTAAGCGTTTTTGATCTTGATCTCCTTTATTTCCTGTGTCCAAAGGGTGTGCGGGGCCAGGAATAAAAGAAAAAGAATAAAACGGATAGCGGGAGGACACCGTACCGGGAGAAAAATACTTTTCTTCATTATTATCAGACCTGTATTTTACGGATTTATTTCATTTTCTCGTTTTCCATGAATTTCTGCCTGACAAGTTTCAGCTTTTCATAGACATCCTTGTAGTCCGACTTGTAAAAGATGACCTTTTTAAAGGCATCGATGGCCTGTTCATATTTGTTCTCTTTCATGTTCTTGATGCCCTTCTGGTAAATGGCCTCGATCTGCTTTTCATGAGCCGCTTCCTTGAATGACATGATGTCCGTTTTCAGGGAATCGATCTCGGATTTGATCTTGGGGGGGATAGAGCCGATATCCATGATCTTCACATAAGCTTTCAGCGCGTTCTCCTTGTCCCCTTTCCTCAGGTAATTATTCACATCCTGTACCAGTTTATTGATCACTTGCGTGGTTTCCACTTCATCCATAGCGGCCTTACACATGATGATGTTCTCTAAAATTGTATAATCATCCGGCATCAGGGACGCGGCGTTTTCCCATAATTTCAAGGCGTCCTGATATTTTCCCTGCTTGTACAGTCCGATGGCGTCGTTATCCAGTTTTTCAGCCCGGATGAGCTTTCGCCTTTCGTTCTCGTATTTTTCGGCCAGCTGGATGTACTTATCCATGACCCCGCCTTCATTGTAGGTCTTTTTGACCTGGTTCAGGATGACGGAAGCCTTAATAAAATTCTCCGCCATGAGATGGTCGATGGCCTCAATAAAATTTCCTTTGGCAAAATTATCCTTCATTTTAACTGTGATGGCTTTCAGCTGGTCTTTAACTTCCGCATTAACCCGGGTGTCGAGGTCTTTGATCTTTTTGATCTCGCTGTATTTTGCGCCTTTCTGCAGAATGAGCCTGGATTCAATAAGGTTCCCTTTCAGATATTCTTCCTTGGCTTTCTCAAAATAGTAATTGGCCATTTTGATGGCTACATCCATTTTTTGTTCGCCTGATATCAGGGCCTTGAATCCTTCCGTGGTCCGGTACCAGGTCATCCGGCCGTTGATCTGGAAGAAGATGAAATCGAATTGTTTCTCGACTGTTTTTACGATGGTGAGGCGGCAGTCCCCATCCGACCGGTACTGATTGAAAGATGTGTCTGGTGAGACCGCATAATTGATTTCTTTAAAATAAGGTTCGAATTTCGTGCCGTCATTACGGTAATAAAAAAGATAACCTTCCCAGTTACCGATGAACAGGTCCGGGTCGTTATCCTGGTCAATGTCGATAAAATACGGGACTGAGCATTCTCCCACATCGATCTTATGGAAAGAGCTTTCCATGGTCTCAGCCATGTTGACAGCCTGGAATATGGGTTTATGGGAATCGCCGGCATTCTGATAATAATTGATAAAGCCGTCCCTTTCGCCGATGAACAGGTCCATGTCGTTGTCACCGTCTATATCTATGAAGACGGGATAGGAGTTATATCCTACATCGATGTTGAAATAACTGGTCTCCTTGGAGTTTCCTTTGTTGATCTGTTTTAGTTTTGGCTGGGTGGGCGTGCCGATGTTCTCATAGAAGCTCAGGCAGCCGCTGATGTTCCCCAGGAACAGGTCCTGGTCGCCATCCTGGTCGATATCGATCCAGGCCGGTACGGCAGCGTTCAGCGTACAGACACCTTCAAAGGAGTTCTTGATGGATGCGCCGCTGTTCTCCATGACGTATTTCGGGTCGTTATTGCTACCTGTGTTCCGGTAAAATTCCAGGTAGCCTTCCCAGTTGCCGATAAAGAGGTCCAGGTCGTTGTCCGCATCAATGTCAACCAGGCAGACAGCCGGAAATTCCCCGACTTTTATATTTTTAAAATCCGTGCTTATTTCTTCCCATGGCTTGGCTTCCGATACCTGCGTGCTCAGAATGAAAATGAGGATGCATAGAACTTTGTTCATGAACATGACTCCTTTGGGAGATGATCCCGGCTTGTGGTCCAGCATGCTTTTTATTTTTCGGTCAAATGTTTTATTTGTAGAATGATTCTTTTACCGATCTTTTCCAGGAGATCAAGTTCGTCGATGTTCTCAAGGGAAAAATAATCAGTGGACGCTACTTTCATGCTTTTAACATCGAGCATTTCAAGTTTGATATACGATTCATTGTTCAGGGTAAGGGTGTATCCGTAGATCACCAGATCGATGTCCATCCAGCCGGAGAGCGTCTTCATGGCCTTGTCCGAATGGTACTCGTCCACCTTGATCTCCGACGCCTTGTAAATATCAAGTATCTCATTCCTGTCCACCACAGTGATGTCCTTGCTGCCCAGCTGTTTTAAATAATTATTCAGGAGGCCGGGGAACAGCTTTATGAAATCCTCCGTTTCTTTGCTGATAAGGTTGTTGGCTACATCAAGAATTCCTATCTTGACGCCCTGCGGGTATTTCAGGGATGTGTTCACTTTATCCTTGATGACCACGATCTTCTCTGTTTTCAGGGAACTTTCCTCCAGCCCTGTCCGGTAGATGGTCAGGCCGGCAAAATAGTTGTTTCCGAACGTAGGATTGAACTTGCTGGAAACATGGAAAATGAACCGGTATTTCGAGATCAGATAAGAGAAACCCATGCCTACGCTCATATAATGGGTCTGGTCGTCCAGAGTGTATCCTATGAGAGGGATGATATTCTTGAAGAAATAAACCTCTGTTCCGATGTTCAGCCGGTACTTCGTTTCCGCGGATGTTTCAAAATCGATTTCTGTACGGAAATACCGGAGAGGCTTGTAAGATATCCCCATACCCAGTGTGACGGGCACGCTCTCCCAGGCGTTATCCGAATATTTTATACCTGTGCCCAGGTTCCTGGCCACCAGTCCGATCCCGAAATTCTCGGAGTATTTCTCCATGATATCAAAATTAAAGAGCGTGAAGCGGTGCTGAACGCCCAGGTCAAAAAGGAACGCATCGCCGCGGATATAACCCAGTTGTTCATAAATATATTTAGCCGTGAATCCGGCTGTGAATGTGCCCTGGAACAACGAGAAGTCGCTTCCATAGCTCAATCCGATGTTCAAGTCAGAGTATTTCAGCTTGGATGAAGTGGCGTTCCATTCCCGGATCTCATCGAGGGGGGATGTATAGAAATACCCGAAGCTTAATCCTACGGCTCCGAAATAGACCGGGCTGGCCAGCATAAGGCTGTTGTATTTAAGATCGAAGAACCAGGTGTTGTATGAGGCTTTCAGCCCCTGCCAGGTCAGGTGTCCCAGTCCCGCGGGATTGACAAGAAGAGAGTTTATGTCATCCGCTCCCGCGATCAGGGCGTTGGCCTGGGCTATCGTGGCAGGGTCCATGTTATTAGCCAGGAAGGGAAGGCTGCTGTCCCCCGGCATGGAGAATACGGCTGCAGGTATCAGAATAAATAACAGGAGTAAAAGAGCGTATTTTTTCATCTCGGCACCTTCCTGAAAATTAAAACCATGTTCATGCAGGTCTTTCAACCTGTTCAATACCGCATGGATCAAAAAAGCCATTTCCGCGCTTACCGGGCCAGGATCACTTTTTTGATCTGGTTTAAACCGTCCGGTCCCCGGATATGGATAAAATAAAAACCTCTGCTCACCGGCCGTTTTTCGTCATTATCCAGGAGCCATTGATATATATGCCGGCCGGGAGCCATTTCCGCGTCAACGATTGTCCGTACCAGGCGGCCGTTGAGGTTGTAAATTTTAATGGATATAAGGCCTGAGGAGAGCGTATCGAACATGATATCCAGTCTGGTCTCATCCGGCGAGATATAATTATCTTTGATGAATTCGGTACGGGGCCTCTCGTTCTTTCGCACAAAGAAGGGCAGGGAGAGCGCTTTACCGGGATTGGCCGTGCTCAGCCTGTTATAACTGGTCACCCGGTATTGATATGTATTGCTCTGTATGACCGCGGGATCGATGTAACAGGGATCGGCAAAAGAGGAGGCAAGCAGCTCCCATCCGACCGGCGTGTTATTCACGACCAGGGAACGTTCGATCCCGTAAGAACTGATATTGTTCCCGGTCCATGCTATCTTTAAGGAACTTTCCGTATAGGTCTCCGATAAAAGCGTGATGCTGATCTCCTGAACCAGGGAGGCATAGGTACAGCTCATGTTCGTGGCGGAATAAGGGCTGCGGCCGTACTCATTGGTGGCGAACAGGAACCGTTTACAGATCGTGTTGGGCTTAAGGTTCGTTTCCAGGAAGGAAACGGTGTTTACCGGCAGTATCCCGTTGGGTATGAGAGCGCCGTTGGTGTTCCGGACGATGAAATAATTCTCGGAAAAAGAACGGTCGGTCCACTGCCAGAGGACAGCATTGGTCCGGGAGGGAGTGCCGGTCAGGTTGGTGGGGGATTCTGGCGCTCCCTGGACAGTGATCACGTAGATATTGGTGGAAAGGATGGTCCGGAGCCCGTTTCCGTTATAGCCGCTTACGCGGTACCAGTATTTAGAGTTCGGCCATAAGCCGGTATGGATGTAGTTCGTGGCACTGAAAAGGTCAGAATATTTTTTCAGATAAATGAACGTACCGGGTACGCCATCAGCATCAAGGGCGCATTCAACGGAGAAATAAGATGCGCCTTTATTATGCCAGAACAAGCTTATGTTCGTTGTGGTATGCGAGGGTGAACGGAGATTGGACGGGACCCTGGCCAGTGTGTATTTCCAGAGTGATACGGGAGAAGCAACGGTTTGGACATTCTCCTGGTTGACGGCTTTGACGCTATAAGCATAATTGATGCTGCCGGATAGACCTGTGTTGGTGATACCGCCGCTGGCTCCCTGCCATTGCGCATAGGTCTGCCAGACCGGGGACAGGCCCAGGCTTCCATCGGTTTGTATGAATTCATTCGTGACGATATTGGAAATGGCGTACCGCGTGTAGGCCGGATTTTTATTCGATCTGATGAGGACCATCATGGCATTGGTGAAATTCGTTCCGACGATTGGCGACAGAGGGATCCGGCATAACGTGTAGCGGTTGGAAATACCGCATTCAGGGGTTTCCAGGCCTTCGGCATTTCGCGCTTTTACCGTGAACCCGTATTGTTTATTGGGGTCCAGGCTGATCGAATCCCAGCTGTTCACCTGGCGCCAGCCGGACGGGGTTCCGTTCGTGTAATTGTTAAAGAAGAGGCCGGAAAATTTTCTTGCGATCGAACTGAGCGTACCGGTAGCGCTTACGTTCATGAGGTTGGAGTTGATGGTGTTGAACAGGATGCCTGCCGGTGTCTCAATGGCCGTATAATTGGAGGCTGTGATGGATTTCGGGCCTCCCAGGCCATCCGAGGAGAGGGCCCGGACCTGATAATTATACCGTGTATTGGCAGAGAGCCCTGAATCGGTATAAACAGTTGTGATACAGTTGTTCGAGAGTACGGTCTCCCGGAAGATACGGTAAGATACGATGACAGGTGTGATGTTGGATACGCCTGCGGCGATAAGGCTGAACGCGCCTTCCTTGCCGTCGGCTTTTCTGGAGCGGATCCTGTAAAAATAATTCGTAGACGGGAGAGGGGTGGTCCCCGTGTTCCACTGGGCCCTTAATTCCGACGTGTCTGTGGCCGATGTATTGGTCACTCTTACTCCTGTCACGGCTACCGGATATTTCCCGTTCCTTTCATCGGTGAACGAGGTCAGGGTATTGATGCCGAGGGGGATATAAGCCGAGAGGGATGCTGAGCTGTTGGTATGATAATAAATACGGTAATCGGATGCGCCGGATGCAGAGTTCCAGTTGATCTGAAAATAATCATTGTTCATTTCCGTGACATTGATCGTACCGGGAGGCGCCGGCGGCGTGAGGTCGCGTCCTGCTGCCGAAGGCTGGGAGCCCAGGCCGTTCTGGTTCCGGGCATAGACCCTGTAGCCGTAGTATGTATTTGCGTTTAGATTGATATGATAATTCCGGAAGCTGCTCTCCCACCAACTTTCGCTGTTCCAGACGGCGGAAGGGGCTGAGGTACCGTCTCCCTGCAGGTATTCATTGTTGTTCGTGCAGAGAATGGCAAAAGTGGTATAAGAAGGATTTCCGTTGGCGCTGAAAAAGGCCTTGGCGAAATAATTGGATGAGAGATGATAATTGGCCGTGACAGAGGGAAGACCGGGATTGGTGGCAGCGGTATAAAGGTTGGACCGGATACTGTATACCGTGGTGTATTCGGAATCGAGGCTCAGGGAGTTGACAGATACGGTGTAGCATGTATTATAGCTTAAGCCGGTGACATTGATTGTCCCCCACGCGCTTATGGTATTATAGACCGGAGCAGTATTGAGCGATTTGTCGTTCTGGACATATGACGTCGAAGCCCCGTACCGGAACCGGATGGCATGCTGCACAGTAACCGGGTTTACGCTGTCATTGATGACCACGTTAAGGGACGAAGGGCCTGCAGCGGACAGTCCCGGTCTGGAAGGGACGAACGGTGATGTATAAAGGAAAGAGGAAGGGCCGAACCCTGTATTGGAATTCATGATATTCTGGGCGCTGACCGAGACCGTATAGGACGTGTTGCGGGACAATCCCGTGACATTGACGGTCCCCCAGCTGTTCCGGTTGGTATAAAAAACCGGCGCCGCGGCCAGGGTCTTGTCTCTCTGGACATACCAGGTCCCGCTGACGGAAACAAACCGAATGGCATAACGCGTGCGGCTGGGATTACTGTTGCTGTTGATAACCACATTCAGGCTGTTCGTGGCAAGGGTTGTCAGGGAAGGCGCATTAGGGAGACGGCATAATGTGTAGTTGGTTATTTCCGCGGGATTCAGCGATGTCCGGATACCGTCGCCGTTCATATAACGGATCCGGTATCCGTATTTTGAATTGGCCTGCAGGCCTTTGTTCGTAAAGACATAGATATTGGTCAGGCTGGGGGAATCGCTGCCGCCCTGGGCTTTTCCCGAAATGTTGGTGAACCGGCAGCCTGTGAGATTGCTCAGACTGTGAGCAGGAGGGACTCCTGCCATCCGTATCACGGTGTCGCTGACCGGATAAACGGCAAGATCAGAATCCATGGGACTGGAAAGCAGGGTATAACGGTAATTCAGGTAATTCGTGCTCCATTGGTTGGTCCGGGTAGCGGATGTATTGCTCCGCCATTGCACCTGAAGGAAGTATTTCGTGTTTACGGATAAGGATGTGACGATATTGCTTCGTTCCGTGGACCAGGCCTGGGGCTGGATACCGTCATAACGGTACTGCATGATCGCGGCCGGGGCATTGGACACGGAACCCCGCTGGGAATACCAGTTGATCTGCGTGGGGCTGACAGCTCTTGTTGTATTGGAAAAAGCAGCCACTCTCGGTAAGACCGGGCCTGCCTCAACCGTTGTATAGGAGAGAAGAAAAATCAGGAACAGAGAAAATACGAGCCGTTTGACCATTAAACCCACCTGTTGACCAGATTACTGTAATTTGTCAGCCCATGAGTATAATTATAATGATATAAAAAAGATTTTCAAGTATTAAAAGCGATTTTTCCCGGAATTTCATGGTAATCTGCTTAAAAAAAGAAGCTGCCGGGGATATGACATGTACAGAAAGCCTCTGCCTGTTCTCCTATTTATCCGGCTGCAACCGATAAAAAAAATTAAAAAACCGGCACGTGCAAGCCGATAATTCAAATAAAGAGCGATCGTTTTAAGCTTCATGATTGTGAGTCGGCATTAAGGATAAAAGGGAGGGAAGGATCCGGTATGGATGAAAAAAAACGTAAGATCAAATTTTCACTTGGTATAAAATTCAGCTTGTTCATCAGTCTTCTGGTTATTATGGTCATTGCTATCCTGGGATATATTCTGATCAATCTTCAGACGCAGCAGCTTGTGAATGAAACCCTGCGGCGCGGCGGATTCCTGGCCCGTTCATTGAGCCGGGTGTCCCTGGAAAAATATCTGATCGGCGAGAATTTTGATATTATTGTCTATTGCCATAGCCTTTCCCAGGAAGAAGGGGTCGTTGAAGCTTTCTTTATCAATAAGTTCGGCGAGATTATCGCGCATTCTGATTCCAGCAAGATCACGCCGCAGGTAAAGGCCAAGAAACCAAAATATAAAAAAGGGAAAAAGGTGGTTGAACCCGAGAAAGTGGAGAATGAATATAACAATGATTTTTTCTTTAAAGGCAAGGACCTGAACCAGGATGCTTTCGGCTACCAGCTCTATAAAGAAGGGCAATTCTACGATATTTATTCAACGGTGAAAATGGGCGATAAATTCATCGGGATGGCGCATGTCATTATCTCGCGCCTGCTGATTTTCAAGATGGTCAATGAAGCCATTATGAGGATCATTTATATTTCCGGTTTTGTTCTGATACTCGGTGTCATCGGTGCTCTTTTATTGTCCAAGATCGTTATCAAGCCTGTGAAGAAACTGACCGAAGGCGTGACCATCATCGGTACGGGGAACCTGGAGCATCAGATCGTCCTGAAGGCCAGGGATGAGATGGGCTATCTGGCCGAGAGTTTCAATAACATGACCGTGAGGCTGAAAGAAGCCCAGAAGGCCATGCTGGAAAAGGAAAAATTGGAACGGGAGATGCAGATCGCGTCCACCATCCAGCAAACCCTGCTGCCCAAGAAATTCCCCGAATTCAAGAACATCGAATACGGCGCTTTTTACAAGGCCACGAAATCAGTGGGCGGAGATTATTACGACCTTATCAGGATATCGGACAATAAACTGGGCATCATCGCCGCGGACGTTTCCGGAAAAGGCGTGCCGGGTTCCCTGGTCATGTCCATGTTCCGCAGTATTATCCGTTCCAACATCCATCCGGACCTGAATTCATTTGATACGCTGAGCCGCACGAACGCCCTGATCGTGCCGGACATCATTGAAGAGATGTTCGTGACCGCGTTTTACGGCGTCTATAATCTCACCACAAGCATCCTTGATTTTTGCATTGCCGGCCATAACCCGCTCATTGTCTTTAACAGCATGACTAAGGTTTTTAATTTCGTGAACGCGGAAGCCGGGATACCGGTGGGCCTCCAGGATAATACGGTCTTTCAGGATATGCTCAAGAGGTATGAACTTAAGATCAACAGGAACGACATGATCATACAGTACACGGACGGTATCACGGAAGCCATGGACATAGAGAAAAAACTGTTCGGAGAGGAGCGTTTCCATGATTCCATCAAACGGAACGGTGTCCTCCCGCCGGCCCAGTTTATAGAGAAACTGCTGAAAGATGTTACGGAGTTCACAAAAGGGGCTCCTCAGAACGATGATAGGACCGTTGTTGTTGTTAAGCTTATATGATCTGTTGCAGGTCCTGAAAGGCGGGATCGATCAAAATACAGGTGAAACCGTGTTTTTTCGTTGCTTTTTACACGGGTCACCTTGGAGTAACGATTGTTTTTATTAAAAAACAGGTTATACTATATGGTAGAAGCAGAAAACCAGGGTGATATTTTACTTGAATTATTTACTTTGGCATATGGTTTTTAAAAAGAATCGGTGTAAGCGGAGAAGAAAATGTCAAAGAGAAAAAAAATCAGCATCCTTTCACTGCTTGTCTTTTTAATACTTTTCAGTATCCCGCATGATCTTTGCAGCCTGAGCGGAGGCGGGATAAGCGGGGTCCTGCAGCGCGTCAATCTGGACGCGAGATTCATGAGCCTGGGAAGCGCGTTCGATTCACTCTCCTATGATGCCAGCGGAGTGTATTATAATCCGGCCGGTCTGGCTTTTCTGCCGGACATGATGCTCCTGGCGTCTTACATGCCGGTGTGGGACAATTTAACACATTTGTTTTTTGTAGGGACCGGGTTCAAGACCAAGTATTTTCCCATGGGTGTGGGATTAATCAGCGTGGATACTTCAGGGATCAAGGTAAGGAGGGATTCACCTGTTGTCACGGACCTTATGGAATACGGTGAAGTGGCCCTTTTCTGCTCCGGAGCGTATGAAGTGATCACCTCTTTTTCCGTAGGCTTGCGCCTCGGCTTTCATAATCTGAACATCTATCATTATAACGATTGGGGTATCGGAGCGGACCTCTCCCTGCTCTGGCATGTGAGGAATCCGTATGAGTTCACGAAGAGCAAACTGATGCGTTTCCTGCAGCCGTTCTCGCTGGGGATCGTGTTATACAATATCCTGCCGCCTTCGGTGAAGCTGTACCAGAAGAGCGTCTCATATCCCCTGATGATGAAGAGCAGTTTATCCTATCAGTTCAGGACCATCGGCAATTTTCTCAGACCCGAGCTGGGAGTGGGATTCCAGTCCATATTCGAGAACAAGGCCACGGATTTCAGCACGGGTCTGGAACTTACTTTTTGGAATTTCTTCTATGTCCGCGGCGGTTATTCAGTTGTGGACGGAATGTTCTCCATCGGTTCCGGCATTGAAATGATGAACATCATCGTGGATTACGGCCTTCTGCCTCTCAAAGCAGGGCTTAAGTTTTATACCCTGAACTTAAAAGTGAAATTTTAAAGCGGCTGTCCTCTTTCATCTATATTGAAAAAATGGGATTTATTTTTTTATCAGGAACGACACTTTATGATATACCGGTTTATACTCATTATGCTTCTTCCTCTTCTTCTGTATTCGGAAAGCGAGCAATGGGAAAAGTTCAATTACGTCTTCTCAACCAATAAGAACCGTTTCTCCGCTGTGGAAGCCTGTGACATCGATGTGGATGGCGATATGGACCTGTTCGCGGGATACTGGAACGGCTGCCTGGCTTACTTTGAGAATATAGGTACTCCCAAGAAATTCTTTTTTAAACTGGTTAATCCAGGCCTGAATAAAAGCACATCTTATAACATGATCTCCGCGGGTAATAAGGCGGTTCCCCGCTTTGTTGATATTGATGCTGACGGTGATATGGACCTGTTCATCGGCAACAATGACGGTAATATCGCTTTTTACCGGAACGACGGGGATATCCGGCGCCCGAATTTCAAGCTCATCCGGGACGGGTCTGATCCGGCAAACTCATATTTTAATATCAATGCGGGCCTTGCCGCCTCCCCGTTCTTTGCGGATATCGATAATGACGCTGACTACGACCTTTTTATCGGCAATGCTTTGGGCTTTTTAGCTTTTTATAAGAACGACGGCACAGCCACGTCCCCGCTGTTCACCAGGATCAAGGGAGGACTGTCTAAAGAGGATTCCTTTAATAATATTTCCACAGAGAAATATTCCGTACCGTTCTTCAGGGATATCCGGAATATCGGTAAAGATGACCTGTTCATAGGAAACTGGGACGGCGCTGTTTACTTCTTTGAAAATAAAGGGACGCTGGAAATGCCGGGCTATGACCTCTTATCCAAGAATTTCGGGTTTATTCATGCCAGCGGGGACAGTACACCCTGCCTGGTGGACCTGAATAATGACGGTATCGACGAGATCATCTGCGGGAACAGCCGGGGTGGCATCGACTTGTTCAAATTAAAAGGGAAAGGCAAACTGACGGCTTTTCACATCGGGGACGCACCTGCGGGAAATGCCCCGGATAAGGGCAGTGCGAAAAAAAACCAGGATCCGCTGCAGCCCATTAAAGAAGCGGATATCATAAAGAAATACCAGGAACAGATATGGAAGACATACTATAACGGGGATTATATCGAAACTCTGAACCTGATCGAACTGAAGCTGAAACGGAAGGATGAAAAAACAGAGGAATTGAGGAAGAAGTGCAGTGAAGAAGTGCAGAGACTGCTCCAGAAAGAGATGAGCGACTCCTTTTTACTGAAAGAAGTGTCCCGCGATTTCAAGAACGCAGTTGATTTTTATATCTCAGGCCAGTATGAAAAAAGCATGGACGCATTCACACTGGTGCTCAACACTGCTCCTAACAACAAGGTCAGTACCACCTATAAAAAAAAGGCCAATGATAAGATCCTGGAACAGAAGAACAACGAGAAAGCGGATCAAGCTTATAATGAAGCCCTGGAGGAGTATAAGAACAATAATCTGGACCATTCGCTCCTTCTGGTGAAGCAAGCCATGGAACTGTCCCCCACCAATCCTGAGTACCAGTTGAATTTCGTCAACATCAGCAATATGCGTTATGCCAAACTGAACACGTTGTTCTATCAGACCAATACCTTTCGCGCCGGTGAGCTGATAAAAAAAGAGAAGTATGATGAGGCCCTCGATATCCTGTATGCTGTTAAAAGCAGGTTCCCTGAAGACCAGGATGTGAACAAGAACATCAGCCTGTGCGAAAGTAAAATGACTACCATGCTGAATCTGAACAAGACCAAGCTCCTGAAGATGTATCTCCAGAAAGCGGATGAAGCCTTTAACTCGGAGAAATTCGATCAGGCGGTCAGGAATTACGGCCTGGCTCTGAAATATTCTCCGGACAGTGCGGAGATCAAGGAGAAAATGAAACTGGCCCAGGAGAAGCTGAAAAAATCCTCTGAGACCGTTATTGACCCCCAGGTTATAAAAGCGCATTTCCAGAAGGGCCTTGAATACTATTCTCTGAACCAGTATGAAAACGCGGTCAATGAATGGAATAAGGTCCTGGAACTGGACCCGGAGAACAAGATCGCCCAAAAGAATATCGAAAAAGCTAAAATGTTGTTGAAAAAATAATATAAAAAATTATAATGAAGGCATATAAATTTATTATAATTTCTCGATAATAAGATAGAGTGGGCCAAGGTAAGTATGTTTATCCGGAACAAACGAATGAAGCGAGCGAAAAATGGTTAAAAAAATCATATTGACCGTATGTTTAATCTTTTCCTGCTATTTACCTCTGATAGCCGTAAAATCCGGCTGGGAGCTCAACAAGGTCCTGGTCAAAAACGATGGTTCAAAACCCGTCATCTGCTGTAACAAGAACAATGTTTTCGTGGCTTATGTTAAAAAGGTCATTGACAACAGCGAGATATTCTTCATTTCCTCGACCAACAACGGCTTTACCTGGAGCGAGGAAAAGCAGATAACCCGCATGCCCGGGAGTTCGGAGGACCCGAAGATCGTTTTTGTGGATAATAAGATATACATCGTCTGGTCCGACTTCAATGACGGTAATGCTGAGATATACTTCACGTATTCCAAAGATAAGAACGGGAGCGAATTCGAACCTCCGCAGAGAGTCACCTTCAATCCCTCTGATTCCATCCAGCCGTTCCTCTCTTCTACGGGATTCAAGCTTATCCTTTTCTGGAGCGATGACAGGAACGGAGATTACGAAATATTCACCAAGATGTATGACCCGCTGGTGAACAAATGGGAAGAGGTGGATACGCAGATCACCCGGTTCAGCGGCGGCTCTTTCTATCCTTATTCCATTGCTGTGATGGATGAGATCCATCTGGTATGGCAGAAGAAGGACGGGGAGGTATGGCGTGTCCTGTACAGTAAGAGCGGAAACGGCAAGGTCTGGGATAAACCCGTGGATGTGTCGGAAGGACTGGAAAGCGCGTATGATCCCAGGATGGTATATTACACGGACGGTTTGAAAGTGATCTTCCAGGCGCAGAAAGGGACGGAGTTGAACCTTTACATCAATACATATGATGACATGTCCAGCCACTGGCTCATCCCCATGGCGATCACCAAGGATATTAATATTGAAAGGGACCCCCATGTGATCGGGACGGGAAACGGTTTGTACGCCATGTGGTTCGATTACAGCGAAGGACAGAATGATATATTTTCCAGCTTTAGCACGAATGAGGGGCTGCTCTGGAGCGATAAAGCCAATGTTTCTGATACACCGGATAATTCCCGTAATCTTGATACAAGTTATGATTCCGTCAATGATAATATTTATACGGTCTGGGAAGAAGGGGAGACGGGCGGGATCATGTTCACATCCAAGGATAAATCCTGCCCCACGCCTCTGATCATATCCTCGTCTCACAGTTCCAATGACTGGTCCTATGATAAGGACATTGTCTTTAAGTGGACGATCGGTGAGGATATTTCCGGCATCAAGGATTATGCTTATCTCATCGATGACAGGCCGGATACGGAGCCTGACCTGTTCCTGGCCGAGTATCCTGTTGATACGGCTAAATTTTATAATGTCAAGGACGGTATCTGGTATTTCCATCTGCGTGCCCGGGATAACATGAATAATACAAGCAGCGTG
>JAQTRT010000239.1 GCA_028711675.1 bacterium
GTGTAAATGCCGTCGCTGTCTTTAACGTAAACCTGGCCGTCCCTCCTGTAATTATGCTGTCCGTAGGTAAGCCAAATGACGCTGAAACCTCCTTTGGTATCAAGATTAAGCCCTTTGACCAGTTCAACAAGGAAAGAGTCATCTTTCATGACGTTCCTGGACTGGAACGTATGCTCGTTCTTTTTATACAAAGCGTTTCCCCTGTACATAACACCGGAAAAAGTGGCATTGATGCCCCAGACCGTATACCAGGTCTTGAAACCAAGACTGTATGAGTCATCCCATTCCTTGATAAGGAACATATTGTATCCTGTCTTGTCATAACCGATATGAGGGAAAAATTTACCGGTCATTTCCACACCTTCCCACCAGTACTGGTCCAGATTATAGAATAAAAAACGGTTAAAGACAGGCGTGATCTGCCCTATCTTGACGCTGTCCATGTATTTAATTATAGTAGAGGTATCAATGGTCAGATGAAGGTCCTGACCGAACAGCTCATACTGGCCCCAGCGTTCGTTGGCTTCGCTGAAATCATGCCCCTTGAATCCGATAAGTCCCTGGACCAGGAAATTCTTATAACGGTACTCTGTATTGAGATAGAACCACATCCAGAACAGATCGCCCTTCAGGAAGGGCGAGGACCGGCTGTCCAGGGCAGCCTCCCGGTACCGGTCTATTTTTCTGTATTCCACATCCAGGGAGGAGTTTTTAAATATCCTCTCAGAGCTCTTCAGGCTGGTCTGGGGTTCTTTCTTTCTCCGGGTAAATCCTTCCATCGAATAAAAAAGCTGGAAATGATCAATGTATACGGTACCGGACCTGTTCTCGGAGAAAGGATTGGCCAGCTCGAATCCCACGGCCTTTATCTCCTTCCCTAACCGGCCGTCCTTCATCACGCTTTTCGAGTCCCTGATAAAATCAGAGCGGGAAAAGACCAATTCCTGCCAATTCCCGTTCTGTAAAACAGTTTCAGACTGGTAAACATACATTTCCCCGTCCGAATCCCGCAGCAGGATCCTGAACACGTTCTGGCTGCCATCCCCTTTGACCATGACAGATCCCTTGACAAAATCGTTAATAGCGAACTGCTCACTGAATTCCTTCCTGATCATAACCCGGCTTCCCCACAGATTATCCGATTCCAGTTTATATTTCAGCATCAGGGAATAGGAGCCTTCGAAGGCATCGCGTGTGGAATAGATCTTCAGGTCTGAACGGTCATACAGGTCCACTTTATATTCTTCCGAGGGGTCCTCATATTCAAATGCATCAAGGACCTTATGGACAGCCAGAGGCGTGACATCACTCCCCTGCTCCCTTTTGGCCTTTTCAGCCTCCTTGGAATCGGTTTTCATGATCTGGTCAAACTGGTTCTGACCGGATCCGTCAGTCCCGTTCAATCCTATCATTAATATAAAAAAGAGAATAAATAATTGTCTCATAAGTGACTCCTTGACCCTGATGGCTTCATAACTGATATTCAATAAATACAGCCGTGGAATATCCCAGATCGCTGGCTTCATGGACATACACCGCGCCCAGCATAATATCCGAGATCACGTTGATACTCATTCCTCCCGTGATCTTCATTATTTTCTCCTGGATGATACCGCAAGAGAGGGACAGGAACCGGTATGTCAGGCTGAGGCCTGTTTTAAAAGGAGGATGGCTATCCGGTGAAGAAAGGTAATAATCCCTGATCTTAATGTTCTGGATCTGATAATCCGCGCTAAATACCATACCGAGAGGGCCGATGTCCTGACGGATACCCAGACCAACAATAACCTTCCTGAGATACTCTTCCTCCAGCCCTGTTGTCCATTTTAATCCGGTGGAAAGGAAATCCTTAAAAACACACGAAAGAAAATACCGTTTCTGTAAAGAGAACAAGAATGAAATCGTAGAAGAATAAGCGCTGCCTGAAGAAACATCCGTATTGATATTATGTACTTTTAAATGGCCGCCCAGGCTGAAAAACGGGAATATCTGATGGCCATAGCCTGCATAAAAACTATCCTCACGGTAATCAAAAAGTTCGACGCTTGAATTGGCGCTTATCCGGGACCACATGAATCCCACAGCGCCGTCACGGTTGATCCTGTTCTGGTAAGTCAGATAAAAACGGTAAAAATAAGAAGGCTGGTAAAGGCTGATATATCCTGCGCCGATCAATGTATCATCCAGAAAAGCAAGGAATGACGGATTGTTGGGAAGGGCTGCTGCTGAGGAACAGTAGCCTGTATCCGCGCCCCTGGCCAGGTCTTTTGTCGGAAGATAATCAAAAGCCAGCGCTTGTCCGGAGCAGATAAGAAAAATAAATGATGCAAAAAGAAGATTTTTCATATATTTACCCTCAATAAAATTACTGGAATATCCCGATAGGCTTGACCACTTTCTCTTCTTTATTCCTGCTCTTGATTTTAATGGTAAGGAAATAGATACCGTTCCTTAACAGGGAGCCGTGGGTGTTCTTGCCGTCCCATTCAAAGACCTGTTCCTGCGCAGCCGGATAGTAGGACGAAGAGACAGGCAGGGATGATATCTTGCGGCCGTCCGCGTTTTGAACCTGGATGGTAATGACGCTCTCCTGGAACGGGATGATCTTGATACGGATCACCTGGTTGTTCTTGTATATTTTTTGGTCCGAGAGCACGACCTTGCTGTGGCTTCCCGACTGTGTTTCATCCTGAAATAAAAAATCGTCGAACAGCATGTCATCGATCCAGAGACTGCCGGCCGAACTGTTCACTTTATTAATAAGCACTATGGTCCTGATGTTCGTGATATTGATATGACGGCAGATATTGGTGCTTTCCGGAAGAGGGAACACGAATCTGGTCCACACAACCGGTATATTCCCCAGGGATACGGCCACTTTATTATCATCCCAGTCTTTCATCTCCATCTTCCAGTCTGTCGTAGCTGTGGAACTTTTCAGGTAAAATGCGAATTCCCGGTAAACTGAACCGTCGATATAGGGGTTTTCAACCGGGTCCGCCGTGACATCGAAGTAGATCCCGGCATAGGAATCGACTACATAATTCTCCAGTTTCAAAGAATTACCGGAACCTGTGGTATGGTCGTTCAACGGATCGAATTTTTTTATAATGATGGAATTTCCGGGAATGGCAAGTTCCTTGTCGGAAGTAATACCGATATCACCTTTGCCGTATAAGGTAAGAGAATTACCGTCATCGAAATTATCCAGGACGATCTGGGATGAGAAAAGATCGACTGAAAAAAATAGCATTAAATATAAGATAAAAGATGAAAAAATCCATTTAAATTTTATCATTTTATTTATCCCTCCGCTAATTATTCAATCAATGAATAAAATATACTATCCTATTTTTTAATGTCAACATATTTTTTAAAATCCTGCTCACTCAATAAGCACTTCCACGATGATCGTGCCTTTATACAACTGCGGTTTCACACCCTGGAGATCGACCCCCAGGAATATCTTGAACGGACTGGGCAGATCGGAACCTGTATAGGAAAGCCTCCGCCATGTCCAGTGGTTGACCGGGTTCATTTCGTTCTTTTCCGGGATCCAGAGCCATTTTGACTCCTCGCTCAGGTTGTAGTTGCTGAAACTGAACACGTCACCCTGGGAAAAGCCGTCCCCGTCCAGATCAAAGGGATATTCCCCGCTGTTCGTGCCTTCCGTGAAAATCCCGCCGCTGTAATAGTCGCTCTTATCCGTATCGCCGTTGAAATCATACCCTCCCCAGAAATAATCATTCTCCTCATCCGGTCCTTTATTGGTGTTCGTGGAGAATTCCGGGCCGAAATTATCGCACCACACCTTGACGGGAAGCCAGTAAGTGGAATATCTCTGCCCCTGCAGTCCGCTGTTCGTCATGGATTCACTGCCGTCATCCGTATAGATCCTGATGGTATAAGGGGAAGGCAGGTTCTCCGTATACACGAGGACAGAATCGGTCTGTACCCTTTTATCATTGGACTGGAACCGGACATTACCGAAGCCCACGCTGTACGCAGAGAGCTGAAGGGTCGTAGCCAGGTTAAGAAGATAGATATGGTCGATAAAATGCTCTGCTGTTGAGACTCCTCTCGTATCATAGGTAATCTGGTATCCGGCCACAGCATCTTTCTCAAAGATCCCGTTCCCGGTCCCGCTTGTTTTTTCAAAATCGCTCAAATAAAACTCATACTCTTTCCATTGCGTATTGGTCAGCAGGATACCGTTCCTGGTGACATAAATCTCGGGATCAGCGCCTCGCGCTTCCAGTAAACCTATCTTCACCTTGTTCGTCGATCCGTCGCCTTTTACAGACATGCGCAGGACCGTATAAACCGACAAATCCAAAGAAGCGGGGAAAGATGTATAAAGAGCTGCCCCCCACCCGGGACCGGTGTAACTGTACGTCAACGCCATGGAATTGCTTCCCTGGAACGAAATACCGTTGGTCACATGATAGTTCAGGGTACTGGTGCCGTATTTGGTACTATTCCCGAGTTCCTCGTTCCCTTCATAATAGTTGATCAGGAATCTTGTCCCCGGCGATAAAAGGTTGGAAGGCCGCGACTTCTCGCTCTCCTGGTCCAGCAGAACAGCCTGGACCTTGTATTTATACTGCCGGTTCGTCAGCAGGCCTGTATCCAGGTATTCCAGTCCGTACACGCTGCCGGTGATGAGGTCATAATCTGCGCTGAAATTGGTAGCCCGGTACACAGATCGGAAGAG
>JAQTRT010000019.1 GCA_028711675.1 bacterium
AGGACGGGACGATCCAGGGAATGCTCGATATCATGGGTCTGCCGTATACGGGTTCGGGAGTGCTGGGCAGCGCCATGGGACTGAACAAGATCGTTACCAAGCAGCTTTAAATGGCGAACCACATCCCCACACCCGGTTTCTCGCTCATCCGGGAAAGAGCGGATGGGAAGGAAATAAAGGCTCTCGGCACGCCCCTTATCTTTAAACCGTACAAGGAAGGTTCGAGCGTTGGCGTAAAAAAGTTCAATACCTTTGAAGAACTGGAAGCGGACATGGATCGATTATTGGGATTGTACCGATACGGCATCGTGGAAAGATTCCTTCACGGGAAGAACATCACCGTTGGCGTGCTGGAGGACCGGAAAGGCATGACAGCTCTTCCTGCGCTTGAACTGGTCCCTGAAAATGAATTTTATGATTATGAAGCGAAATATACGGCAGGCAAGACAAAATTTATCCTGCCGGCCAGGCTGGATGAAGAGGTCGTGATAAGAGCCCGGGACCTGGCGCTCCGGGCCCATCAGGTGCTCTGGTGTTACGGTGTTTCGCGGGTGGATATGATCGTTGCGGAAAGGGATATTTATGTGCTGGAGGTGAATACGATACCCGGCATGACCCAGACCAGTGATTTGCCCGCCGAGGCCAAGGCTATGGGCATTGAGTTCGACGACCTGGTCGAAAGGATACTGATCAGCGGATATGAACAGTATGGAAACAAATAACGAAAAGATCGTGACAGTCCAGAAGGATTTTTTCCGGGAAAGGTGGTGGACCGGGCTGAGACCCCATGTACTGAGGATCATCTGCCTTACCATTATCGCTGCGGCGGTCCTTATGGTCTTTATCAGGAGCCTTCAGTTCATCCGGCATTCGGAAATGTTCCATTTGAACAAGATCATCCTCAAAGGGAACCATGACGTGAAATTTGAGGATATCCTGGAGACCCTTGAGATCAAGGATGACCGGAAGAACATTTTTCAGATCAGTTTGAACGGGATCAAGAAGAAGCTGGAAACGCATCCGAGGATACGGACCGCGTATGTCACCAGAGAACTTCCGGATAAACTGGTGATCCAGATCTTTGAAAGGAGGTCCGTGGCTCTGATCAATATCAGGAACGACATCAGCCCCTGCCTTTACGAGATCGATGCGGAAGGTTATTTGATCGGTCAGGACCCTTACTTGGCTGAATACGACCTCCCGGTCATTACGGATGACGGGATCAGGGAAGCGGGCCTGGGAGACAGGATCAGGGATGAGGACGTGCTCCGGATCGTAAACGTTCTCAAGACCGTAGAAAAAGATATTTTCCAGTTTGGCAGGCTGATCGCCGAGATCAACGTGTCCCAGAAGGCCGGAGACGCGGAGATCACCCTGTACTTGAATTTTTTCAATACCCGGATCATGCTGGGGAAGACTTTCAGCGAGAAGAAGCTGAAACGGCTTAATACGCTCCTGGTGGTGCTGGGAGAGAAGGTCAAGGACGTGGAATATATCGATTTTAAGTTCGATGAAGCGGTGAGCAGGTATAAGATCTGATTAAGAGGAAGCCATAAAGGCGTAAAAAAGAAGGCAGTAAAGGTTAAAAAGGTTTGAAAGGTTATAAAGGCGAAAATTTTATGAAAGCGAGGTGATCAAAGTGGGTGAAACAGGCATAATAACAGGTCTGGATATCGGGACCGTTAAAGTGTGCGCCGTCATCGGTCAGGTCAATGAGACCGGCGGCGTAAACGTCATAGGCGTGGGCACGGCTCCTTCCTCGGGACTGCGGAAAGGCGTGGTAGTGAACATAGATAACACGGTGAAGTCCATCAATCAGGCCATTGAAGAGGCGGAACTCATGGCCGGAGTGGAAATCGAGTCGGTCTATACCGGGATCGCGGGCGGCCATATCAAGAGCTTCAACAGCCGTGGTGTCGTAGCGGTATCGAACAAGAGCCGGGAGATCACGTCTAATGATGTGGAACGCGTCATTGACGCAGCCAGAGCCATCTCCATTCCCATCGACAGGGAAGTGATCCATGTGATTCCCCAGGAGTTCATCGTGGATGACCAGGACGGCATCAAGGACCCTGTGGGCATGTCCGGGATCAGGCTGGAATCAGAGGTCCATATCATCACTGGCGCCATTGCTTCCATCGAGAATATCATCAAGAGCGTGAACCGGGCCGGGTATGAAGTGGAAGATATCGTGCTGGAACCCCTGGCTTCCGCGGAAGCGCTTCTGACTGAGGAAGAGAAGGAACTGGGTGTTGTCCTGGTGGACCTGGGCGGCGGAACCATTGATGTGATCATGTTTCTGAAAGGGAGCATATGGCACACAGGTGTGATCGGCCTGGGCGGCAACCATATCACCAATGATGTGGCCATCGGTCTCAGGACGCCTATCACATCCGCAGAGATCATCAAGAAAAGGTACGGATGCGCCTTGACCGACCTTGTGGATACGCAGGAGATCATTGAAGTCCCGGGTGTGGGCGGCCGTCCCGGCAAGAAAGTGGCACGGAAACTCCTGACCGAGATCATCCAGCCCAGGATGGAAGAGATCTTTGAACTGGTTAAGCGGGAGATGAAAATGTCGGGTTTTGACGAGATGATCGGCGCCGGGGCTGTGCTGACGGGTGGTACGTCTCTGCTGCCCGGTACAGCGGAACTGGCGGAGAAGGTGCTGAACATCCCTGTGCGCATCGGGGTTTCGGAAAAAGTAGGCGGTCTGACTGATAAGATCAACAGCCCGATCTATTCCACGGGTGTGGGCCTGGTGCTGTTCGGTTCCAGGAACAAGAGTATGAAGGACCTGTACAAAGGGACCGAGGAGAACGTGTTCTCGAACATCATCAAGAGACTTGGAATGTGGTTCAAGGAATATTTTTAGAAAATCTGTTAAAAGGAGAAAGAATATGAATTTTGAAATGGTTCAGGACGGCGCGAATCCCACCATCATTAAAGTGATCGGTATCGGTGGCGGCGGGTGCAATGCAGTGGACCGTATGGTCGAAGTGGGTCTGGAAGGCGTGGAATTCATCGCCGCCAACACGGACCTGCAGGATCTGCAGAAAAAACGATCCCAGGGCAAGATCCAGCTGGGGCCCAAGCTTACCGGAGGATACGGGGCCGGTATGGTGCCTGATGTGGGCGAAAAAGCCGCCATGGAATCGCGCGACGAGATCAAGGAAATGCTGAGAGGCACGGATTTATTGTTCATTACAGCCGGCGAGGGCGGCGGGACAGGGACCGGCGCTTCGCCCGTAATAGCCCAGATCGCCAAGGAATTGAGCATCCTTACGATCGGCGTTGTGACAAGGCCTTTCCTTTTCGAAGGCAAACCGAGGATGAGGCTGGCGGAAGAGGGGATCCAGAACCTGATGGAACACGTGGATTCTCTGATCGTGATCAAGAACGAAAATTTATTGAAGATATCCAATAAACAAACAACGATCCTGAACGCGTATGAACTGGCCAACAACGTACTGAAAAACGCGGTCCAGGGTATCTCCGAACTGCTCACCAGACCCGGTCTTATCAACCTGGATTTCGCTGATTTAAAAACAGTGATGAGCAAAAAAGGCAAGGCGGTCATGAGCTTCGGGATCGCCACAGGCGACAACAGGTCCATGGATGTCGTGGAGAGCGCACTCTCCTCGCCTCTGCTGGAAGAGGATTCCATCAGCGGCGCCACAGGCCTTTTGATCAATGTGACGGGCGGAAAGGACCTGAACATGGGCGAAGTGGACCAGATCGTGAAAGCGGTCATCCGTGAAGCGGACGAGAACGCCAATATCATTTTTGGTCATACCTTTGACAATACTATTACGGATGAAGTGCGGCTTACCATCGTGGCCACAGGTTTCATCACCATGAAGGCAAAAACAGCCTCCGAGAACGAAACATATTCGCCTAAACTGGAGATCCTGGCCGGCAAGGAATTCGAGAAACCCGCGTTTCAGAGGGTCATGAAGAGCAATTTCGTCAATACCCAGATGGGGAATGACGACAAGATCGTGAAGGAATTGAAACAACAGGACTCATATAATAATGAGCCGCAGTTCCTTATCAACTGGGACGAGGAGAACTATGATATCCCTGCGTTCCTCAGGAACAAGACCAAAACTCTGTGAGGGTCCGTTCTGTCCCGGAAAGTTGCTTCTTTTTAAGGCAGGAACAGGCGGGGGCCTTTTTCCTGTTTGGTCGCGGGACGGAGTGAGCCGGAGAAGCATTCTGTTGTGTGAGGTGTGATGTGGCAGAAGATCTGAGTAAATTTATTGAGCGTGCCACCGATGTATTGGCCAAGTTCGCGGAAAGGGAGAAGGCCGGTCTGCCTAAACCGGAAGAAGCCGCAAAAATGCTCCTGGAGAGCGAGAAGAACCTGCAGGCCATTGAATCCCGGTTCAACGTGAACCGCCTGGAGATCATGTACCAGTACCTGAAGATGAAATACCCGGATGCCGCGATATCGGACACAGCGGAGAAACTGATCAAGATCCTGAAAGTACTGTCCGAAAAGGAGGATCGTGAATCCGCGGCAAAGACCCATCTCATTCATGAGCAGCTGATTCTGGAACTGAAAAAGATCGAGGATAAGGTCCTGGCCCAGTTTCCCGATTACCAGAGGAAGTTTTAAGCCCTTTGGGTATAATTCAACCGGGATAAATACCTACAAAGGGAAATGTCTTTGGGCAGGGAAAGATGCCTTTTTTGATTAAAAATTATTTTTATTAAATATCGGAAATTCTGTTGTAATAAAACTATCCAAAAAATTAAATAGGCAATTTTATATTAAAAGCAGTACCTTTTCCGACTTCGCTCTTCACTTCAATACTGCCTTTGTGCTTTTGGATTATCTCATAGCATAAACTTAATCCCAACCCTGTCCCTTTTCCTACCTCTTTGGTCGTAAAAAACGGCTCAAATATCTTGTTTAAATTTTCTTTTGGGACACCCCGGCCTGTATCAGAAACTGTTATCTTTACTTTTTTTTTATCTTCAATACAAGTTGAAATTGTTATTTTTCCACCATCAGGCATTGCATCCATTGCATTGCTGAATAAGTTTATTATCACCTGTTGTATTTGATTCTTGTTTACCATTATGGGTGGAAAATCAGCCCCGTAATTTTTTATAATTTGGACATTCTTCACTTTTACATCAGCATCAATCAATGATAGTGTCTCATCAATTGTGCTGTTTATATCGACTTTTTCTGCTGCCGGCATCCCTGTCCTTGAAAATGTTATTAAGTTTCCAATCAACTGCTTGCATCTTACTGCCTCACGTTCTATTGATTTTAATGGCATAAACAGTGGATCATCATCCTTTATTCCTTTTGCAATGCTCTGGGCAAATCCTAATATTACCCCCATGGGATTGTTGAGTTCATGAGCGATACCACCTGCCAGTTGTCCTACGGCTGCCAGCTTTTCTGATTGGATAAGCTGTACCCGGAGTTTCTCTTTTTCCTCTTCCGCCAGTTTACGTTCTGTAATGTCTTTACTTACTCCGCGATAACCTTTCAGAATTCCCTGTTCATCTAATACAGGTACACCGTTGGTAAAAAGACGGATTCGTTTGCCGTCCCTGGTGATATTCCAACTTTCCAGGTCTTTTATTATTCCTTTATTTTCAGCAATGCTCGAAAACACTTTCCTTGTTCTATCTGCTTCTTCAGGCAGCATCAAATCAAACGGGGTTTTCCCGATAACTTCTTCCATATTATAGCCGAATATATCTTTAATTTTTTCAGAGCAATAAGTATATATACTCTTCTCATTGACTTCCCAGACCAGGTCTGCCATACTGAGAGCAACATCCTTGAAACGTTTCTCGGATTCTTCAAGCTGGTCCTTGGCTTTTTCTCTTTCCTCAATTATTCTGCATAGCTCCATTCCGGCAATGATTTTACCCTGTTTATTCTTTAATACCGAAGCAATATTTTCAAATCGGAATGGAGTGCCGTCTTTAGTAATCCCCACCCGCAAGGCCTGGTGGACTTTTCCATCCTTATAAGCCGATTGGATCGGACAGCCTTCGCATATTTTATCGCGTCGTTCGTATATGAAATAACAGTATTCGCCTGTATGGTTTCCAAAATTATCTGTCATAAATTTATTTTGATAGACTATCCTCATATCCAGATCTTGAATACTAAGCCCGTCCCCCATGGCAACCATCAGTGTGTCCAGTAGATTCCCCTTGTCTTTTAACAGCTCTTTCGCTTCCTGATAATTCTTGCTCAGTTCAAATTTTTCTTTCCCGGTCATTTTTTTCTCCTTTCTCTACTGATAAGTAAGCCAAGGGCGATGCCGGGTTATTGATATATTGTGAATTGTATTTGTCATTCCTCATGGCGTCCTTATTATGAAATCCCCTGTCCCCTGACTTACAATTTATATTTTTCATCCCGGTTGTCAATTTTTTTTCAGGTAAAAGGTAAAGCATGACACTTTAACATAATACCTGTTGGTAAAAAGGCCAATCCGCAGCTTTCCGGATGCCACCGTAATCATTAAAAAAAGAGTGCCGGTTCTTGACGGGCTGTTTGCCCGAATGAACTGGAGTAAGGCTCTTAACCGGTCGGCCGTGAGGAACAGGGACAGAGTCCCTTTCAGTCACTTAAAAAACTGGAAGGGGAGTTTACACAGAAAAGATGATGCCATCTTTTTTTCATTCTTTAAGTATTTTATCAAGTTCTTCCAGTAAAGCGCGTACCGTAAACGGTTTAATCAAATATTCTTTCACCCCTAATTTTATCACCCGGGAACTATTTTCAATTTTTTCTTCAGACATGGCAATAATGGGAATATGGTTTGTTTCATGATCGTCCTTGAACTGTTTGATCGTCATAAAACCGTCTACCTGGGGCAAGGATAAATCTAAAAGCATAATGTCGGGTTTTTCTTTTTTAGCCAAAGCTAAGCCCTGCAAAGCGTCATAGGCATTTAAAACGATGTAATTCATTTCATTTAATGCTACTGTCAGATTGGCAATGATATCAGGGTCATCATCAATAATCAATATTTTTTTCTTCTGCATACTGGTTTGAATTTCAATTTCAATTTTTTTAATGCTGTCCAGCAGCCTGTCCAGTTCAAAAGGTTTGGTAATATAATCCGAAACACCTAATTTATAGCCTTTTTCTTTTTCAAAGATGACCGAAATGATAACAACCGGTATGTCTTTGGTAATGGGATTTTGTTTTAAAAGCTCCAGCAGGGTGAATCCGTCCATCCCGGGCATAAGGATATCCAATGTTATTAACTGCGGCTTAAATTCAATGGCTTTTTTAACCGCATCCAGTCCGGAATGCGCTGTTATCCCCTCATATCCTTCCTTTTCCAGATGCCCTTTTATTACCTGGACAATATCTTCGTCATCATCAACAATGAGTATCTTTTTGATGGTGTAGGTCTTATTGCCGGTAAAATCCGCAAGGGGGACAGACTTAACTGGTTTTTTCCCCGCTGATTCAATAATTTTAAAAACTTCCTTCTCTTTTATTTTCGGAAGAGTGAAGGAAAAAGTACTGCCTTTATCCTTTTTACTGTTGATCCAGATCTTTCCATGATGGGCTTCAATAATGGATTTTACGATAGCCAGACCCAGACCTGTTCCTTCAGCGGTACGGGTGGATGAGGAATCTATCTGCCTGAATTTTTCAAAGATTATATCATGATATTTTTCCTCGATTCCGACACCGTTATCTTTGATGTTTACCTGTAAATCGCCGGACAATTCCTCAACTGTCATAAGAATAGTGCCTTTGGCAGGAGTAAATTTAATCGCATTTCCTATAAGATTGATCAAGACCTGTTTGATTTTATCGCTATCACAATAAATGTCGGTTAGAGTCCCTTGAACGGGCACATCAACAGTAATTTCCTTTTTATTGGCCAGCGGAAGAATTTCTTCTATTACGCTTTTTATTATCTCCATAATGTTGTTCGGTTTCAGGTCCATGGAAATTCCGCTTGACTCAATTTTTGAAAGGTCCAGTAAATCACTGATCAGTTTTATTAACCGCATGGTATTGTTTTTTACGATAGTTAAAAATTTTATTTGGGAGTCTGTCAGGGGGCCTTCGGAACCCTTTAACAGCAGTTCCACCGCTCCTTTGATAGAAGTTAAAGGCGTACGTAATTCGTGGGAAACATTGGAAACAAAATCGGATTTCATGAGTTCGATTTGTTTTTCCTTGGTGATATCACGGAGGATAATACTGATGCATTCATCCTCAAGTTTACTCGCAGTGATGTTAACAAAAATGGATTCATTGTTCAAAGCTATGGTTTTCATAATGAAATTTTTCACGAATCCTTTTTCATCTTTCTCATACCATAATGAATTTTTCAGTAATTCCTGATCTTGTGGAATAAAAACGCTAAAAGGTTTCCCTGTTATCTCCTGTTCTTTATAGCCAAAAGTTAATTCAGCTCCTTTGTTCCAGCCTATAATATCAGCCTTTTTGTTCAGGATGATGATTGGATCAAATGAATCTTCTATGATCCTGCGGTATTTCTCTTTTGATAAGGTTAATTCCCTGGTCCTCTCCTGCACTTTCTCTTCAAGGGATTCATTGGCAAGTTTAAGTTTCTCATTTACTTCAAGCAGGCTTTTATTTAAAAAGACGATCTGTTTCTTCAATTGGATACTGTTTAAGGCTTTATCAATGGTATGGTGCATCTCATCCATGGTATAAGGTTTGGATATAAAGTCAAAAGCCCCGAGCCTGAGACTCTGGACGGCTGTTTCTATTGTTCCATAGCCGGTAGCCATAATAACCTCTGTTTCCGGGTTTATATGTTTTACTTCTTTTAGGACTTCTATCCCGTCCATGCCGGGCATTTTTATATCTGTAATGATGATATCTATGTCCGTTTCTTTTTTAATTATTTCTATTCCGTTCATTCCGTTTTCCGCCGTTCTTATTATGTATCCCTGTTTCTGTAATTCATAGGACAGCAGATCTCTGATCCCTTGTTCATCATCAATAACCAGTATTTTTATTTCTGCTTCAATCATATTCTCTCCTTTTATTGATTTCTTTATGGATCGTTTAAGCGACTTTTTTATTCTTTGACCGGCAGCCGGATGGTAAAAATGGCATCTTCCCTCTGTTCCCTTTCTGACTTCTTGGGCGTAAATGATGGCTCAAATATTCTGTCCCTGTCATCCTCCTGTATCCCTTTGCCTGTGTCGGTTATGTTTATTTCAAGATAACCATCTTTTCCCCTTCCCCCTGCTCTTCAAATGATCCACCGGTTTTGACAGGATTATACTGTGTGGAGACAGTTAATTGACCCTTACCTGACATGGCTTCAATCCGGTTCATACCCAGATTCATTATCATTTTTCAGATTTTATTCGCGACTAAACCCCTTTGCTGTTTGCCTCAGATAATAATATATCAGTTAATATTTCTGTGGCAAGTGATTTGTAAAAAAATATTATCCGGCCGTTGGGAAAAGCCAATGATACATCCTGTGCCGGCCTTGGCATCAGGACGTTCCATCCGTCAGCGCAGGGAGAAATGGAAAAGAGAAGTGCTGTAAAGCTTCATGATATAAAATCAGGGGAAACGGGATACTTCGCGCACAGCATATTTTTTATATAACAATATCCTTAAAAAGCTTGTCGGGGATAAAAGATCAGAGAAAAAGCAAGGAAACAGAGCAGGGAAAAAACTATTGACATGGGATTTATTTATTGTATTATATCAAATACGGAGCAGGGGGAACCAATGAAGACACATATTTCAGGGGGGATCCATTGGCTGTCCGGCAGGTATCAGAAGAAGTAAATTCCTATTTAAATAAAATCTGAACAATTATCAATTATTGAGTATTTTTTCAATGAGCTCATTATAATGATTTTTTTCATAACATTGATACGCTGCAGAGAGATGGAAATGTATGCGAATAGATAAGATGAAAAGCAGTGGTTCATTCAAGGTGAGAATCCGGGTTTTGGTCCCAATGGTAATATCAATAGTGTTTCTGTTGGGTGCATTTGTATTTACTGTATACAGGATTCAAGACAGAAATGCTTCCAATATCGTTATGAGGAAATTGAATTCAGTAAGGCAGTTGTTCAATGCTCAGTTGGAAAGTGACGCGGGTATGATGTCTGCTGTCTTGAAACCCTTTTTTTCAGATAAGAGAATGATATCAGCACTATCCGCCAAAGACAGGAACAGCCTCCTGGGATACAGCAAACCTCTTTTTGAACAACTCCGTGCTGAACATAAAATAACCCACTTGTATTTTATAGGTCCGGACCGGATCAATATATTACGTGTCCATAATCCGGGGAAGTATGGTGATATTATCAGCCGTTTTACAACGCTGGAAGCTGAAAGGACCAAGAAACTATCCTATGGAATTGAACTCGGACTACTCGGAACATTCACCCTTCGGGTTGTGGTGCCATGTTATGAGAAAGGCCGGCTGCTCGGATATGTTGAATTAGGAGAAGAGATCGACCACCTTGTAAATAAATTGAGCAGAATTCTCAGAGTGGATGTTTACATAGCAATTAAAAAAAAATTTATCAGCAGAAAGGAATGGGAATCCGGAATGGCTATACTTAAACGCAATTCAAACTGGGACAAGTTTCCATCCGCAGTAATCGTCAGTGAAAACCAGGAGAGCTTTCCGCGCGAACTTGCGTATTATTTACCGGAAGAACATCATGTCAGAGGGATTACCGAGGTATCATTTAAAAAAAATGGCAGATATTATCGCGCCAGATTCCAATACCTCAAGGATGTATCTGGACGGGAAGTGGGCGAGATGATAATTGTATATGATATAACAGAGATAATCTCCTCTGGAAAATCATATGTATTCGCTTTGATTTTTATTTATCTAGCTGTAGGCGGGCTGTTATTCTTTTTTTTCTATGTATACCTTGCCAGGGTTGAGCGGACACTGACGGCGGCTCAGAAGGAATTAACAGAGTGGAACAGGACTCTTGAAGAAAAAGTTAAGGAAAAAATCAAGGAATTGGAAAAGGTTCAAGCGAAAGTCGTTCAATCAAACAAGATGGCTGCCGTAGGGCAGTTAGCGGGCGGTATAGCACACGAAATAAACAATCCAATAGCAGTAATCTTAGGATTTGCTCAAAGCATAGTTTACGGAGTTAAAGAAAATGATTCATTGTATATGCCATTGAAATCGATAGAACGGGAAGCCATAAGATGCAAGAAGTTAGTAGGGGATTTATTGACTTTTTCCAGGACAGGAAAAACACAGGCTGAGCTTGCAGACATAAATACGACAATAAATGATACACTGTCGTTAATAGAAGTTCAGGCGAAAGTAAAAGGAGTGGAAATTGTTAAAAATTATAGAAATGAATTACCAAATATAGCAATTAACAAGAACCAGATACAGCAGGTGATCGTAAACCTGTGTAATAATGCCATAGACGCTTGTCAGGGCAGGCCGGAAGGCAGGAAAATAACAGTAATAACCGATGTAACCACGGAGCAAAGCTCAGCTGAAGATAACCCCGATAAATCAGGGCCACTGCAAAATAGATTTATAATAATTTCTATTTCTGACACTGGTCAGGGGATGACCAAGGAAGTTAAACAACATATTTTCGAACCTTTTTTCACTACAAAGGAAGCAGGTGAAGGGACAGGTCTTGGCCTGAGTTTGTGTTATGAAACTATACAAAAGCATAACGGAACAATTGAAGTAAAAAGTGAATTGGGTCAAGGAACTACTTTTAAAATAAAATTACCTGTTGATTAAAACATGAAGTGGTTTTTAATGGAAGAAATTTTAATGCCGCGGCAGTTCAATATTGTCCCCATCTTTCTGTAATATAATACCTTGATTCTAAAAAGGTGGACATTATTTTATGGATTATTACTATTAACATAATACCGTATTATACGGTAAAACTGTAATAGCATTTTAATCAGTTTTACTGTTTTACCCGGCCTATATCACCAATAGTTAAAAGGGGGACAGACAGATTGTATGGATGATAAGGTTAAAGAAAAAATATTAATCATTGACGATGAACAGGGAATAAGGGATTTGTTCTGTTTCCTTCTGCGGCCAAAGGGGTATGATGTTTTTACTGCGGCAGACGGGGAGGAAGGGGTGGCAATGGTGAAAAAGGAAAATTTTGGAATTATTTTCCTTGATGTCCATATGCCCAAACTACGGGGGCCGGAAGTATTAAAAATAATAAAACAGATCAATCCAAAGCAGCTGGTGATAATCTTCAGCAGCAGTTCGGATCCAAACTATGTTTTTGAAGAGAACGCTGAATCGTACGGTGCTTACCGGTGCCTTTACAAGCCTGTAGAGATCAGCCAGATACTGGGAATAATCAGCGAGGCATTGTCCCGGGAGAGGGAAAAGTCCGGTGGGAACTAAAATAGTAATTATTGATGATGAACCTGGAATAAGAGACCTGCTTTCCCGTGAATTAAAAAAGGAGGGATATGAGGTAAGAACAGCCGAGAACGGGACCATAGGTATTGAGACTGTAAAACAGGAAAAAGAGGTTGAAATAGTCATAACCGATATTAAAATGCCGGCTATGGACGGGATAGAGGTGCTGAAGAAGGTCAAGGAAATAAATCCGGAAATAGAGGTGATTATCACCACGGCATACGGGACAATAGAAAATGCCATTGAGTGCTTAAGGGCCGGCGCGAGTGATTTCATTAATAAACCTTTTAGTATAGATGAGTTTTCATGTAAAATTAAAAAAATTTTTGAAAAAAATAAATTAAAAGAAATAATCGCTTTATATGAAATCAGTAAAAATATTTTTTCAACTATAGAGCTGGATAAGCTGCTGAAGATGATCATTGATTTATCCATGAAAGTGATTAAAGCGGACGATGCTTCTTTAATGCTGATGAACGAGGAGGGTAAACTGCATATCGCCATTTCTCACAGGTTAAATGAGGACATCTGGAATGAAATAGAGTTAAGACCCGGAGAACGGGTTGCCGGATGGGTGGCAGAACATAAACAAGCCGTTATTTTAACCAATGGCCTGAAAAATGATGAACGGTTCAAGAATATGGAAGGAATTAAAAACATTAAGTCAGCCCTTGTCCTTCCCGTATTCGGGAAAAAAGACCTTCTGGGGGTTCTCAACATAAACAGGATCAGTATTGATAATAATTTTACGGAAAACGACTTGCAGAAAGCAACAATATTTGTCTCGCTGGCCGCACTATCCATTGAGAATTCCAAATTATACAATAAACTTCAATCTTCCCGGGAACAGCTTGTCCACCAATCGAAGCTGGCAGCTATGGGACAGCTGGCAGCCAGTATGGTTCACGAGCTGAATAATCCATTAATGATCATAATGGCGGATATTGAATCCCTTATAGAGGAAAAGAGCCGGAGAGAATACAGGGAAATAGACACCGCCGTCATGCAAATGAAAAGGATTATCTCCAGCCTGTCCCAGTTTTCCCGGAAAAAAGAACTGGTCTTTGAAAAGATAAAAATAGAGGAACCGTTCATTACCCCATTCTCTTTTATCGATAAAATCTATCAGAATAAAAATATACGGTTAAAAAAAAGTATTTCTGATAATCTGTTTATTTACGGGAGTCGCGGCCACCTTGAACAGGTCTTTGTTAATATCCTGATCAATGCCATTAAAGCCATGCCGGATGGCGGCGATCTATCCATTACAGCAAAAGTAATTATTATGAACGGTATGAAATTTATTTCCATTGAATTCAAAGATACAGGTGCCGGGATTTCGAAGACTGATCTGTCCAGGGTTTTTGAACCGTTCTTTACCACGGATAAAAAAAACGGTACGGGATTGGGTTTGTCCATCAGTTATGATATTATTAAAATGCATAAGGGTGATATTATTATAGAAAGCGAAGGAGCGGGGAAGGGTACCCTGGTAAAAGTGCTCTTCCCCGCCTGTCCTAACACAGAAAAATGATTATGGTGAAATAACAGGAGACCGGCCATGCAGGGGAAGAAAATATTTGTTGCGGATGATGACAGGGATATCGTGATGATATTGAAACGATACCTGGAACTGGACGGATATTCGGTTGATTGCAGCTTTAACGGGAATGAGGCTATGGAAAAGGTTACAGGCAGTAAATTTGATCTGCTGATACTGGATGTGATGATGCAGGGGATCAACGGGTGGGAGATCTGCAAGAGAGTAAAAACAGACCCGCAAACCAGGGAGATACCTGTAATCATTTTATCCGCTAAGTCCCAGGACACAGATGCTTTGATGAGCTTTAAATGCGGAGCTGACCAGTATGTCGTTAAGCCTTTTGATTATAATGAATTATCAATTATTATAAAAAGGCTGATACAATAAGCGTGGGGCAACATACAATATTATGGATCAGATCGTTCAATGTTTACTGGAAAACCTGCTGGATAATTTAAATTGCTGGGTCTTCATTATCAGTGCCGGCAGAAGAATAGTATGGGCGAATAAAAAGTTTGCTGATTTGATTAATACATGCAGGGAAGAGATTTATAACCGGGATATCCATGAAGCAGCGCCTTTTTTGTTTATGAAAGAAATGGATGATGATTGTACAACCTGCCTGGCTTCCCTGCGGATGATCAATAAGAAAATCAGCATTCCCCTGAATAACAAGAATAAGACTTTTCACCTGAAACTGATCCCTTATCGGGATGAACAGAAAAAAGACGTTTTTCTGCTGGTGTATATGAAAAACGTCACCAGCGTAAATGAGATTATCCATCAATTCAATAATACAAAATTATTCATCAGGAATCTTTTTAACAGCATCAGGAATTACAGTATCATCATAACGGACATTGATTTGAATATCATCAAGTTTAACAAGGGGGCGGAAATTTTATTTGAATATCAGGAGAAGGAAGTCGGGAATGATATGAGTATAAGAGACGTGATTCCGGAGAGTTCCGCCCCCAAATTTGCTGAAATGCTGGAATCTCTGGGCAAACTGAAATTAATTAAAAGAGACATCGTATTAAAAAACAGGAAGGACGCTGTCTTTACTGCTGACCTGACCGCTTCCATAATGAATGATGAAAAGGGTAAACCAGTCGGTTATATTTTTATCGCCATAGATATAACGGAGCATAAGAAATTAAAGGATGACATTGAAAAGCATAACCTGGAACTGGCCAAGCTGTACCAGGAAACTGAAAAAGCCAGTAAATTAAAATCAAGTTTCTTGGCCAATATGTCGCATGAATTACGGACTCCGCTGACAGCCATCCTGGGCTTTTCAGAGCTTCTGATTGCCCAGAAGGTCGGTATTTTGAACGAGATCCAGAAAAATTTTTTAAACGATGTTTACACAAGCGGAAAACAATTATTGAGTCTGATCAATGATATACTTGATCTGTCAAAAATCGAAGCTGAAAAGATTGAACTGAACATAGAAAAAGTCCATTTGCAGAGAGTCATCATTTCCGCGAAGACTTTTATTCTGCCTTTATTAACCAATAAAAAACTTGACCTCCTCGATCAGATACCGGAACAGGAGATATTTGTCCGGGCTGATGAGGCACGAACAAAACAGATACTGTACAACCTGTACTCCAATGCGGTAAAATTTACACATGAGAACGGTTCCATCAGCACCTTGGTCCAGGTAAAAGAAGACAAAGTTTCCATCTCCATCGCCGATACGGGAATAGGTATAAAAAACGAGGATCAGAATATAATTTTTGATGAATTTGTCCAGATTGAGAACTCTTATTCAAGAAAATATTCCGGAACAGGACTTGGATTATCCCTGGTGAAGAAATTTCTGGCTATCATGAAAGGTGAAATCTCGGTTTTTAGTGAAGGGGAGGGGAAGGGTTCCGTATTTACCATTACCCTGCCGCTTTATAAATAATTTGAATATCAGGTGTGATGATGGATTATAAATATAAAATTATTGTTATTGATGACAATGAACTGATTTTAAAATTAGTAGAGACCATTTTTCAGGGTACTGATTTTACCGTTAAAATTATTTCCCATGCAAAAGATATTATTAGGGAAATTAAAGCTTTTCAGCCGGATATCATACTGCTTGATGTTAAATTATACGGCCAGTCAGGAATAGAAGTGGTGAAATTAATCAAGATGGATAAGGATATCCGTACCATCCCTGTCATTGCCTTTACTTCATATGCAATGAAGGAAGATAAGCAAAAATTCCTGGAAATGGGATATGACGGTTATCTGTCCAAACCTATTAATATATATACCTTTGTTCAGGAGATACAGCAGTATATTAAGAGATAACAGAACAGGAAGTGATGAAAATGAGAATAATCGGAATCATACTCGTTCTTTTATTGGAATTTAATCCTGTCTATGCCATTAATATATGGGTCCAGAGCAACTGGAGCGGGGGAGCAGGATATCTTAATTTTATCACCAATAATGTGTATTTATCCAATACAGCAGGGATTGCCGCTCTCAATGACGGTATCATTCTTGGAAAAGAGAATAATATCGTAATAGAAAATGCTCCCAGGGCGATTAATTATACTTCTTACTGGAGTTACAAGAATATAGGCATGCCCGGTAATGACCACCTTTCCCAGTCCTTTACAGCTGTGGGCTCCACTTTAAGTGAGGTAATGCTGGGTTTATCCAGGGTGGGGACCCCTTCAAGTAACCTGGTCGTATCCATCCGGTCCAGCCTGACCGGAGCGGATCTGATGACTGCGGTTGTGTCCAACAGCAGTATCACGGCTAATAATTATCAGTATCCAAATCAGGTAACGATAAGGTTCCCCTCTGTACTTCAAACAACAATTAATTCAGCATACTATATTTATGTTAAGGCTTTAAGGAGTGATGCGGTCAATTATTACAGGTGGAGCCTGAAAATTAATAATCCTTATACGAATGGTCAGGGATATGATTCCAGTGATGCCGATGCAGGCGGTGATTATTTTTGCCGGGTTGGACTATGGCAGTCGAATGTCAGTGCTTCCAATTACGGAACAACAGCCGGCGGTCAGGGTGTATCACGGCCCTATGACCTGATCAATACAAACAGAATTGCCTATGACGGCAGTTCGGGCTATGCCTATTTTACCTGGAGTCCCCCTGCCGGTAATTATTTCCAGACCATATTGCCCTCTGTTAAAGAAATAAATCAGATCAGGACCCTGCTCTGGGATGGTGATGCGCGAAATTATCAGTATTATATCTCTGTCTCGGAAAACGGTTCAACCTGGACTACTGTTGTTAATAAGCAAACAGGAAATAACTGGAAGTCCTGGCAGAGTGATGTCATTGCCCCTGTGAAGGCAAAATATATACGGACATACGGCACCTATAATTCAGCCAATAACGGATGGCATGCCGTGGAGCAGGAGGTCTTCCAGGCTTTAAAAAGTGATGAGGGATATCTCATCTCCTCTGTTTTCAGTAATGCATCAACCAATGTGAGTTACGGACATATTTATCTCTCTCATAACGGTGAGAATGAAATAAAAGTTAAGATAAGGACCGGCAGAAACAATGATATGAGCACCGCATTGCCGTGGCCGAGCTGTCCTTATCTAACCAACAATCAGCTTCTGCCGGGTGTTTTAGGCGTAACAAACGGAAAAAGGTTTATCCAGTACAGGGTGGAATTGAACAGGATCGGGGACCCCAAATTACAGAAAATTGAAATTGAATATAACCTTCCGCCCGGTCCGCCTGCCGGAAGCCATACCATAAACGGTGCTTCCCTGAACCATACGGATAAGCTGGTCTGGGCACCGGGTAACGACCCTGACAGCCAGTCAACTTTAAAATACAACATCAAGCTTTCCACCAACGCTTCGTTTACCGGCATTACCACCATCACCTCGAATATTGCCTCAACAAATGTATTTATCTGTTATTTAAACGAGCGGTTTGCACCTTCAGGGAAAAAGGTTTATTGGCAGGCGCAGACTTCGGATGAGCTGGGGAGTGTATCGCGCTTTACCAATTTCGGATTTTATTTTTATATCAATTCCGCGTCACCTAATATGCCCGCTTTATTAACACCAGTCCAGAACGGTGAAATTAAACCTCAGAGTTTAGTACCTGAGAAAGATACATTTCAGTGGATAGGGACTGATCCTGATACGGGAGACGGCTTGAATTTTACTTTAATTCTATCAACAAATTTCCTCCTGCTTGATCCTGTTTCCGTAACTTCCAATGTTACTAATTCCATGTCAGTAACGAACTTTTTTATAAAAGCAACAAATGTAAATAATTATTCATCTCTTAAGGATGATACATACTACTTCTGGCAGATAAGCCCTTTTGATAATCATGAAGAAGCAGGAACGCCTTCTTCAACTTTTAAAGCTTTCTTTAACCCTACGAATGATCCTCCTGCCGAGGCTACCAATTTAAGAATAATGGAAAGCATTGCACCGGACGGAATGCTGAATGACTGGGATTCCTTTATGTGGCACTGGGACCCCCGGGGGAGTGATATTTTTGATTCTGTAAAATACCGGCTGCAGATATCGCCTTCCACCAATTTTTCCCCTTTAACAATTAATGTTTATCCCATCGATCTTACCAACGTTATTGTCTCCAATTTATCCGGTTATGTGAACATGATAGGGGGTCAAACGTACTACTGGAGGATAAAGGTTGATGACCAGCAGGGTCAACAGTCAGCCTGGGCCAGCGCCAAAACAAACGGGAACTGGGCTCCTTTTATACGGTCATCAGGTTCTTACATACAGCCTTCCGTACCTGTTTCACCGGCCAATAACAGCACGATCAGTCATTCCTATCCCTTAAAATGGAATATCGTAGAGCCGAAGGCAAAAACAAATGATATCATGCTCGGTACAAACAGTTCCTTCCACGGTTATTTTTCCATAACATCCAATATAACCGGGACAAGCAATTATTTTTATCAATTAAAAAACAGCAGGTTCCCGGGAAATCATATTTTTTACTGGCGTTTACACACTAAAAATACAAATGGAATATATTCTTACTGGAATGCAGCGGTTATATCCAATTTTTTCTTATCCGTTCCTCCGCCTTCCAAACCCCATATCCTGTATCCCACGAACAACGGACAGATAGATTTAGTGAGTACAAGTTCGAATTTACTGGGACTGAAATGGATCTCCTGGGATAATCTGGTCATGATTGATACCAATGATTATTTTTACAGTCAATTAACTTTATCATCCAATTCATCCCTTGCATCACCTCTTTCCATTCATTTAATAACAAACAGGTCAAGAACATCCAATTTTTTTATCTGGTTCACCAATGTAAACAATTATTCCTCATTCAGGGATAATACGTATTATTACTATAGTATCCGCTCCTGGAATAATCACCAGGCTGCTACCGATGCAACGACTGTCTGCCGTTTCTACTGCAATTTATCCAATTCAGCTCCTAATTCCCCCAATAATTTAAGGGTTTATCTGCCCGGCTATATAGAAACTCCTAATCTTTACAGCAATGTTTCATTCCAGTGGTCCTGGTCACCCCATATCAGTGATCCGACGAATGTAAGATATGAATTTCAGATATATACCAATTCGATTGCTTCAGGCAATTTATTTGACACAAATACATTATATGTGAAATCATTTCCCATAACGAATTTAAATAATTTTAATCAATTCACGACGAATAAATTATATTACTGGCGGGTGAGGACTGTTGATGACAGAAATGCCGCATCAGCCTGGAGTGCGGCTCAAACCAACGGCGTTTATCTGGGATACTGTTTCTTCTTTGGAAACCAGGCACCAAGGAAAGTACCGTCCCTTTTAACCCCGAAAGGTTCTGCCCTGTCGTTCAACAGCAAACTGGAATGGATGCCGTCTTTTGATCCGGAAGGCGATGCTATCCATTATAAGATGCAGATAAGCGTGAATTCTGATTTTACGCCGTTATTATATGAACGGGGGCCCATCTATAATACCGATGAACTGATTGAAAACCCGGTTTATGGCAATCAGGCATGTACCAATTTAAAATCAGGATGCCTGTATTATTGGAGAGTATACACTATTGATAATAAAGACCTTACCAATTCAGGAATTCCTGTGCGGTCATATTTTTATATGGCAGTGACCAATGATAAAGAAACATACAGCAATACCAGATGCATGTATGCGTATGAACCTTTTGTTTATTCCGTCCGGGACAAATTACAGTAC
>JAQTRT010000240.1 GCA_028711675.1 bacterium
TCTGACGCCGACCGATAAAGAGAACATCGCAGTTTTCGGCACAGGCGACCTGAACAGGACCATTGTCGTGTATGTCGATGATGACGGGGAACTGGAAGACGAAGATGACCTGACGCCGGCTATCCTGCAGGAACAGACAATGGACATCACGGAGCCTCTACAGGATGACGGTACCAGAAGCAATTATTCAATTGAGAATGTGAATTTAGCTTATGACGGATTGAATTATATATTTGTTACTTATGCCAATATGGTGAACAGGCCTGCTGCCCAGGTGAATGTGGTAAAAGACAAAAGCCCGGCTGTATTTGCGGAATTCAGTATTGACCCGCTTTATATATCACCCAACGGGGATGGCGTTCAGGATTATGCCGGTATTTCATTCAGGCTGAATGAGCCGGGAACGGTTTATTATAAATGTTATAATAGCAGCGGGAGTGAGTTGAAGAACGAGGCAATATCCGCGTCAGGGAATACTTTGTCGCAGATAACATGGGATGGTTTGGATGAAAACGGCCGGAACCTGAAGGAAGGGATTTATGATATAAGGCTGTTCGTTGCTGACAGTCTGGGAAATATATCACCTGATTCTGATAAATTAAACAGTGTGGTCCTGGATGTAACCCCGCCTTCATTGACCGGGCTGGATTCCGTGTTAACCCCCTTCTCCCCGAACGGGGACAATATACAGGATAATGCCCTGATCAATTACGCACTTTCAGAAAAATGTTATGTGACGATCACGATAAATGATACGGCCGGTAATGTTATCAGAACAGTCCGGGATAATGAACTGCGGAATAAAGGGGCTTATGAAGAGGCCTGGGACGGTATCGATGACGCCGGCACGCGGCCCGCTGAAAAGGAATACGTGATCAGGATAGATTATCATGACCAGGCAGGCAACAAGGGAGTGACAGCCCAGAGCAGGACGGAATTGGATGTTACGGCACCGCTAATTTTAAAACAAACAGCAGAACCCACTAATTTTTCCTCAAAAGGCAAAGGCAGCCAAGGGACAGAAATAAAATACCAGTTAACGGATAATGCTTATGTCACGATCAGGGCATTGAACAGCAGCGGCCAGGAAGTCTGCACTGTGATAGGCGGTCTGTACAGGGATCAGGGATACAATACGGATGTTTGGAAAGGAAATAACAGTAACGGAGAACCGGTGCCTGACGGGATATATACGTTAAAGATCGAAGCATCTGATGATGCCGGGAATACGGCAGAGTCCAGGACCATTGAAGTTAAAGTGGTCTCGGATACGATACTTCCCGTTATTAGTAATATAAGCGATTCTCCTGATCCCATAACACCGTCTTCACCGTACAGTTACGGGAAGAATGATGTGAGTACGATCAGTTATACCCTGAGCGATGACCATCCCGGGGATCTGCGGGATGTGAATGTCAGGGTGTATAATAAATACGGCAGCTTGAAGCAGACACTGGTGAACCTTGAGACGCAGACCCAGGGAGATCATAATGTGTCATGGAACGGCAGGGATAGTTTCGGGGAATACTGCAATGACGGCCTCTATATTTACCGGATAGACGCAAGCGATAAAGCCGGGAATAAAGCTTATTTTAAGACCGGCACGATAACCATAGATAATATTGCGCCGGAGATCAAAGAGGTTTATGCTGAGCCTGACGCTATTTCACCCGATAATCCCGATAACGCCGGGATAAATGATGAAGCGAAAATAGTTCTAAAAATATCAGACGCTCTCTCCTCTTCATTTATCATCAATTGCAGTATATATAACTCTTCAAACAGGATCGTGCGGACCCTGGCTTCAAATATAAGTGTTGTAAATCCGGAATTAAAGACCATGAACTTTGAACTGATATGGGATGGAAAAGACATTAATGGTGTTTATGTGCCTGACGGATATTATTATTACGGAATAATCGTAAAAGATACGGGTGGTAACCAGGCTGGTACAAGGGCTATCGGGAAGATAATGGTGGACAATACGCCGCCTGTTATCACAAATATGGCAGACGGTCCTGATCCATTCTCTCCGAATCCGCCTCTGGGAGACGGGATGAAGGACCTGAATTGTGTTGATTTTACTGTAAAAGATAATCTGGATTACAACATACAGGCGACACTGAATATTTATAATACAACAGATAATAGTTTAGTTTATTCGGTTAATAAACCGCTGCATCTGATGCTAACGAACGATTCCCGGAACACGAACCACGAATTGCGAATGATAAGCCAATTTTACTGGGACGGGAAGAATACAGGAAATTTAACTGTGCCTGACGGGATTTATAGGTATGAATTATCAGCAACGGATACTGCGGGGAATTCACGGCTTCTTTCCGGCAGCGCCCAGCAAATAGAAGTGGATAATACGCCACCGGAAGGTTTTTCGGGCGTTTCAGCCGAGCCCGGTATTTTTTCGCCCGACGGCAATGAAACAGATGATAAAGGAATGGACCTGTCGCGTATCACCTATACGACAAGTGAAAGTAATATGCATGTCTCATCTAAGATCTTCGGTGAGGCTGATAAGTATGACTGGACTGCACGGGGATTTGGAAGGTATTATCCGCCGGAGAGCTTTAGTTTTGTTGTAAAAGCAACCGGATATACTAAAGCATATGAACAACAGAACGCTGATTTTAAAATTATTATAAGAGGTGTTGAAAAGGATATAAAATATCCGACTTTTAACCTGCACTATAGAATAAGAGCTGATGGCACAGAAAATAAATATAAGAAATTTATTTTTAGTTTTGAATATACTGCTGTTGCTTCAAAACAACAGGAAAGAACTGAAGATGATGATGTTTGCTATACGGAATGTTTAGATTCATGGCTTGAATCAAATATAAATATAGATACTATAAGTAATGGTTCAATATCTGATATCGAATGGTATGGTGTTGGGGATTATGAAATTACATGTTATGAAGGAAGAGTTAACTTTGAGGTGGATTTAAATAATCGTCATTATATATATAAAAAAGAAGAAAGTAGTGGTTGGGGCGCAGAACTTGCTGATCATAATATTTTAGATATTGGTAATAATTTTAATTTTAATAATAGTGATTGGTATTGTGAACAAACAGATAAACAATGTGAAGGACACAATCCGCCTGTTTGTCATTATTTCTATCAATGTGAAGGTAATCATCCTGCGAACGGTAGTGTTATTATACATGCATATGAGGTTTTGCATTGGGAAGCAATAAATAATGTTGATTATGATGAATTATCTGCCCTTGATGGAACAGAAAAGATAGGGGAATTTCAGGAATTGGGTGATGATATTGCGCCTAATGATGATACGCAATATGAAATTGAAGAAGGATATAGCCATCCTGCTATCGCTGAAGAACAGACAAAAGCATGGATAACAAATAAAAAAGTATATGCCAAAACATTTTATCATACTTATAATACAAAAGAATATGGTTTTCAAAATATTCAGGGCCTTTATGCTGAATACTATTCCGATCTTAATTTTAACGACTTAACATATACTTCAATAGATGGTTCGATCGAGTATTATTGGGATAATGATAATCCTATCCCTTATACACCGATGCAGTATGATGACAGATTTAGCGTGAGATGGACAGGATATGTTTTTATCCCATCTGATGATACTTATACATTTTATCCTTATTGTGAAAAAGATAATAATAGTATAGCATTTTATTTCCAGGATACGATAACTCCTGTTGTTAATAAAGATTTTGGTGAAAATAATAAATCATTCCAGATTTTTTTAGAGGGGAATAAATGGTATCCGATAAAAATGGAATTAAGATGTCAAAGTTTTCCGGTTTCCGCCCATCTGGATTGGGCCACTCAAAGCGGGACAATCAATGATGTAATCCAGTCGCAGTATTTTAAGGTCATGAATCCGGTAATTTGTCAAAATATTGCATGCTCAGCCAAAGAACCAACGATTTTAAATTTAAATAAAACCGTTGTTCTTCCTGATAATGTATTTAATAATGGAACCCCGAAATATTACAAAATAACTAATTTAAGCCCTAATGCCCTTGTTTTTTTTAATTCCAATGGAAATCCTGCGGCTGGCGGTTTGGATGAGACTCAGAATTATTCAGATAAGATTATAATAATGACTACCAATGGTGTTTATAATGAACCCTGGCCGGAGTTAATATCTAAAAATTTTAGTATGACATGCAGTGGTGCGCAGACCTTAATAATACCGTTTAGTAATTATAGAACGTTCTCTATACCCGCAGGGGGAGATGAAGTTTTAGAAGGTTTTCACTTAAGTGTATTAAATGATCATATCATTGGTGATTTGATTCATATTGACCCGATCTCAGGTTTAACAAATTTAGATCCGAGAAATCCGACCCATATCCGGTTCAGGAACACATATTCCGAATCCTGGCAGACTGCTAATATTGTAAAAAAGAGTAATGATATTGTTTATCATTTTGACGGCTCCGGTAACCAGAAGAACGTGTTTGATAACAGTGATTACCAGGTTCCTGCTCCTTATAAAGGATATGTAAAAATAACCAACTGGAATATCAATGTATACAGGACAGGAAGTTCTAACATTACTCATCCTGATATCTCAATATCCAATATTGTTCCGAATCAAATTGCGGAAAATCCCGAAGCAGGGCATCATAACGGTGATTTTGAAGTTAAACTGAGCGGAAGTATTGCCAT
>JAQTRT010000241.1 GCA_028711675.1 bacterium
GTCCTATGAGAGAATAATATTGGAATTAAAATGGCTGTCAACTGATTTTTTACCCTGAAGCCGGGTCAAAGAAGCATCATACTTGACGCTCAGTTGATAATGACCTGATAGCAGAAGGAACAGCCGTCCTCGTACGTATCGACCCTGTTCTTTTTCCATCTGATCCATCTTACTTTATTCTTTTCAGCCGGGCAGTTTGAAATATAACTGCATGAGCTGTAGGCCTGGTCGGGAATGACGTTCGTGGAATACTCGAACGACCAGCCCGAGGCTGTTCCCGGCACATCGGTCTTAAAGGTCACCCGGGAAGAGAGGTTGTCATAGATGACCGTGTTCTGGCCGGTCGTGAAACCGATGTTGGAATAGGAAATTTTATAAGTTATGGTCGAGCCGGGAATAGATACGGCAGGTGAACTGTTTAGTGTTATATTCGAAATTGACTTGGCTACGGAAAAAGCCGTGAACAGATAAATGGCGGCATTGGTCATCCTGCTATACCAGCATTCATTGGTAAAAATATACTTGTTATCCAGGGCTGTCACGGTATAATACCAGGTTCCGTTACCGGGGCGGTCCATGAGATTGGTCCTGTTCACGTCATAAAGATTGCTGACAACCAGGTTTCGTTGAAGATTGGTAGTTCCGGGTAAAGGGGAACAGTAAACACTGTACCGGGTAAAACCTCCATCGAGGCATTTGTTCCAGGAAAGCTTTACGGTTTCCGAGCTCACCATGCACATAAGCCCGTTGATCCTGTCCGGCGGCGTTGTATCGGCTTCCCGGACAATGTCAAAAGGCCCGTACAGCCGGTACCGCGTAAAATCACTGTACTCTGCTATGCCGGATATCCTGTTCCGGATATTGGAGGCTACTGTGCTCCCCCACCAGTTGTTCGTTATCCTCACCGAGTTTCCCGAAGTGTTCGAGAAAGAATAACGGTTATTATTATGCAGGTTGTTCTTCTCTATTCTATTGAAAGAGCCGCTTTTGAAATTAATGCCGAAATTGTTATTGGTAATATTGTTCAGGAAAAGGGAGGAAGAGGAATTATAATACAGGACGCCTGTGTTCTGGCCATAGATATTATTATATTCAATAAGTGAATTGGCTGAGTTGGACAGGGCTATTCCGCTTCCCTCATGATCGTATATATCATTATTAACGATGGTCTCGGAACCGCCCTGGTTCACGTATATCCCGGAAGCCTGGTTCCTGCCCCTGATGGTGTTGGTAACGATGTAATTGTTATTGGCTCCTGCTGAAATAATATTCACGCCGTATAACTGGTTGGAATAAACGGAACTGTACTTTATTTTATTCCCCGTTGCCGTATTCATGAATACCACGCCTGACACGTTATTATGGATGGAATCATTGAGTATCAGGTTATTATCGCCGTCCGAAATGCAGATGCCGTTGGTCTGGCCGGGGCCGTAGATCCTGTTGCTGGTGATAATGTTGTTATTCACGTTCCCGCCGTAAAAATAAATACCGTAACCTGAATTGGAATAAATATTATTATTGGATATGCTGATGCTGTTGGCAGAATCAAAATACAAGCCCTGGTTATTGTTCTTTATGGAATTATCATGGACCGGGCTGCCGCTCGCGCCGCTGAAATAAATGCCCCTGGACTGCCGCGGCCCGTAAATTGAATTTCTTTTGATCCTGTTCCCTGTCACGTTCCACTCGCCGATGGATATTCCGGTGCTTGCATTGGAGAATATCCGGTTGTTGGTGATAACGTTATATACCGAGGATTTCCAAAGGATAATACCGCTGGCGTCATGACCGCGGATGGTATTGGTATAAATGACATTGTATGCCCTTTCTCCCCAGTTCATGAATCCCATGAAGGGAAAGCAGATCCCCACGTCCTGTTCCGGGCCGCGGATATCATTACGGATTATGAACGTATACCGGACGTACCGCATTCCCTGGATACCGGAATAAGAATTGGAATAAATGGAATTATTTACGATGGTATTGCTTTTCGCGGCAGTGGAATCCCCTGTCAGATAGATCCCGGAATAATTGTTATGGATCAGATTCTCCCCTCCCATGAGATTCAAATCACTGTCATTAATATATATGCCGCAATCAGCGTAGTCCGTATGCCTGAAGATATTGTTCCGCAGTATCGTGTTCCCGCGGACATTATCACCGTTCAAATAAATGCCGTGATACCCGTTGGTATGGATGACATTATCCGCGATGAGGTTACTGACAGCTGTCCCGCAGAAATAAAGCCCGTACTCTTCATTATGATGGATATCGTTACTCCCTGAAATAACGTTATTGCCGGAATTGGTGAAGACCACTCCCCTGTCCTGGTCAGGCCCGTAAATCCGGTTACGGGTGATCCTGTTCTTACAGACATTATCGCCGTTAAAGCAGATGCCGTAATACGTATTCCCGAAGATCCGGTTATTGGTAATGATATTGTTCGTGGCCCTGTCCCAAAAGTACAGGCCATAGGGGTTATTACCGTATATTTCATTATTTCCGCAGATGAGGTTGTTATCGGCATTGGTGACCCCTACTCCAGCGTACTGGTTAAGGCCGCTGGTGCTGCCGAAGATCCGGTTATCCATTATCCTGTTCCTGTCGGCATTAAGGTAGATCCCGTAATTGATGTTAAAGCAGACCTGGTTATTGGTAATGATGTTGCTGGACGCCCCGGATACGGCGCAGATGCCGTAATTGTTCAGGCTGACCAGGTTTGAACTGCCCAGTATATTATTCAATCCGGATTCAAGGAGAATGCCTTTATCATTGATGGAGCATCTGTTCAGGGACAGGATATTATTTCTTACGTCCCTGCCCTTTAAATGGATGCCTTCCTGATTATTGGAACAGACATTCCCGGAGATAAGGTTGGAAACAGCCGCATCCAGCAGAAGGATGCCCTTTATATTGTTGATGTTCCTGTTGCCTGACAGGATATTGCTTTGGCTGTGGCCTGCTAAAGTGATGCCGTTGGTGCATCCCTTATTGGTATTTCCCGTTATTTTATTGTAATTGCAGTTGGTGAGCCTGATACCGTGCATTTGAACTGAATGAGCTCCGTTGTTCCAGACCCGGTTCCTGTTCACAGAACCGCCGTTTAAAAATATCCCGCTGTTATTATTATACACATTATTCTCGCAGATGTCGTCCTCTTTCTGATTGCCTGTCAGCCTGATCCCGCAGACACTGTCATGGATAATATTGCCCCGGACCAGGTTCGTGTTCCCGTTTGTGATGGAGATGCCGATACGGGTATCATAGATCCTGCTGTACCGGATGGCGCACTGGCTGGAATTATCGAGCCGGAACCCGCAGTTCGTATTGCCGTAGACCTGGTTCGACAGGAACAGGACCCGGTTCGCGTTCCTGACATAAACGCCGGAATTGGTAGCGCCTTTGATCTTAAACCCGTTGATGCGTATCCAGTCCGCATCATCGACATAGAACGCGTAAGGGCCCTTGACCACGGTATTGGAGACAGGCGTGACCGTCACATCCCCTTCAGCCCGGTACGTGATCACCTGTCCCCAGGGCCTGCCGTTCGTGCGTATCAGCACCTGCTCATACTGGATACCCGGCAGGACCGTCACCACCTGGCCGGGTTTTAATTTGTCCGCCGCGAACTGGACGGTCTTCCAGGGCTGGGTCCTGGTCCCGGGATTCGCGTCATTGCCCGTTGACCACTGGACGAAAAAATTACTGAAACCTGTGATCAAAAAATCATTGGAGCGTTCATCCTCCAGATAATACGGAGCGCGGTTGGACGATTTGGTCCGGAGCAGGAAGCAGTGGTTGGAGCCTATGGCCGCATTATAAAAGGACCTGATAAGGATGTTCTCCGTATCCCCGGCAGTCGAAGCATTACCGTCGTTCATCCTGATGATATTAAGGTAAGCGTCAAAAGGGTCAAAGGAGTAAATAACGTTGAACGTACCGGGAACTCCGCCCCAGGAGGATAATCCCTCGGCATTGGTGGCATTCTGCAGTCCGAATATCTCCTCGTCCATGGAAAGGTTGACGGCGCCGGGCGGCGGGACAGAGCCTAATTGATAGGAGGTGGTAAAAAAGACCGTGGCAAAGGTGATATTGCCTGCCGTGTTATTGGCCAGCCGGATATACACGGTCTGGGCTCCCATGCAGCTTGGCACATTGTTGGCCTCGCCTGTGCCTATGCATGGGGAATTCCATTTTAAATGAAAATCGCGGATGCTCTCATTACAGAAGAGCGGATCGTTCGTAATGCTGGTACCGGCCAGTGTAACGCTCCCGCTCTTGTTGTCATTGACACAGGAATACGCGACTGTTAGGACCGGCGTGCTCTGAATCCCCAGGCTGTTCTGCCTTGTGATGAGGTTCTTCAGAACCGTGGAAGTGCCCGAATTATTGATGCCGTTGGCTGTATTCTTATAGACCGTGTTATTGATGACCAGGTTGTTATCGCAGTCAGCGCTCGCGATTTCCAGGCCGTCCTGGCTGTTATCGTATATCCTGTTCTTCTGAAAGATATTATTATCCGAATCGCTGTTCAGGTTGATGCCGTCCCCGGAATTCCTGAATACATTATTATTGATAAGATAATTATTATCGCCGTTGTTCATCCTTACTCCGGTGCCGGCGGAACCGGATATATCGCAGTGATAAATGGTATTGTTGTTGGCGCCTGTCAGCAGG
>JAQTRT010000242.1 GCA_028711675.1 bacterium
GAATACTCCCAGCCCTTATCACGTTCACCGCTATAATGACTCTTTTGCCAATGCTGTGAATAATTTTCTGTACGATGGCAGTTCTGCGGATGCAACTGAAATTCAATCCAACGCGAGCTTTGTGACCACGTTACCGGCCTCTCCTTATTTTATATATCTATCCCCCACGTACAGTGCCTGTATCAATAAAGGCGACCCCAATGATCCGGTCCCTCCCAAAGGCGGGAGCCGGATCGATATTGGTGCTGTTGAAACGACCAACCAGCCGTATGGGGTGAATTTATATTATCCGGCAGACGGCCTGTGGACCAATTCACTTAATTTTATCTGGTCCAAGGCCCAGCAGACAGGGACTCTTGGCATTTTAAACTATAAAGTTGAAATATCCACTAATGCGGGATTTGTTCCTGTATCAACCACAAACCTTGCAGCTTCGACCAATTATCCGACTACCCTGGCTACCGGAAAGTATTACTGGCATGTAAGACCGAATGATAAGGCCGGAAACACCGGTCTTTACAGCCTGTCGCGTACCATCAACGTGGATACGAACAAACCGGCTGTTTCCAATCCATCACCTCCGACTTTGACCTCCATCAACAGCCTTACGGTGAATTTCTCCTGGACCGGGTCGGACACCGGCGGCAGCGGAATGACCAATTATCTGATACAAATCGATGAAAACGGAAATACCAATACATGGGAAGTGAATACCCTTGTTACCAGTGCTTCCTACAGCCATGTCTTCAGTACGAACGGTCTTTTTTCCTGGAAAGTATCACCTCATGACAAAGCCGGCAATTGGGGCGTGCCTGGTTTCTGGCAGCTGACCATTGACACCAATAAACCGGGTATGGTGACCCTCAGTACGCCTCAGGACAATTCATGGTCCGTGACCAATTCACCCCGGTTCGTATGGAACAAGGTGGTCGACCTGATCTCGGGAATATCCAATTACCGGATCCAGGTGAGCCTTGACGCCGGTTTCAGCGCTGTCATCCGCAACAATACGACGGTCCTGACCGGTATCCAGGTCGCGGCCCTGACCAACGGCACCTATTACTGGCACGTGCGGGCTTCGGACAACGCGGGCAATCAGGGGCCTTACAGTACGGGCCGCATCATCAGGATCGATGATGCCGAGCCTGTTGTCTCGTCACCCTTGCCGTCCGACGGCAGCGCCCTCACGGCCATGAATGTCAATTTTTCCTGGTCGGGTTCGGATACGGGTTACAGCGGTATTACCAACTATCTGATCAAGCTGGACATAAACGGCGATACCAATACCTGGGAGATCACGGCCACCAATACGTCGCCTGCATATTCCCGTACTTTTATCACGAACGGGACATATCATTGGAAGGTCAATGCCCTGGACAGGGCCGGCAACCAGAGCGGGTTCAGCTACTGGACATTCTCCATCGATACAAACGTGGCCATACCCGAGCTTTACTATCCTTCCGGAGTCATCGTGACCACGAACATGCCGGATTTCCGCTGGTCCAATGAAACAGATAAGAATGCCTTAAAATACTGGATACAGATCTCCACAAATACCAATTTCTCGATCGTGGCTTATGAATCCTCCAATTATAACGCTGCCACGACCAATGGCTCGCCCGGCGCAGCGCTCAGTCCTGACGGGAAATTTTTCTGGCATGTGCGGGCCAAGAAAGCGTCAGGGTGGCAGAACTGGCCTGTGACAGCTTCTTTCCGGATCGATACATCAGGACCGTCCCAGGTTACGCTGAATTCACCCCCGGACAATGCCTGGACAGCATCGGCTTTATTTATCTGGAACACGGCTGTTGATACAGGTTCCGGAGTGAAGAATTACAGGATAGAGATCTGTCTTGATACGAATTTTACAGTTCAGGCAGCCACCAATACGGTATCCGGTCTTACCTATACAGCTGTATTGACCAACGGTCCGTATTTCTGGAGGGTCAGGGCCAATGATAATGCCGGATTTTCCGGAACGTGGTCTCTCTTCAGGAAGATGAATCTGGATACCATCCCGCCGGTCTTCGGCTATAATGTAAACGGCGAGATCAGCCTGGAGAACGGCGAAGAATATACTTTAACATGGAACCCTGCCACAGACCAGTCAGGTATCAGTAAATATACCCTTATCATCGACGGAGTGGAAAAGGATATAGGCCTTGTGACGGTCTATGCGCTCTCTTTTACGGCTTCAGGCCAGCACCAGGTCAAGGTCAGGGCCTATGATAATACCGGCCTTTACACGGATTCCGGCCTTATCAGTTTCAATGTCACGACAAGCCTGGCAGCAGGCGAGACCAAAGCTTATCCCGTCCCCTGTCCCCGTGACAGGAGCCTGATCATAGAATACGGTTATAACGGGACCAAGGCAGTGGACAAGGTCAATTTAAAAATATACGATGTCCTGGGCAGTGAAGTTCTGGATAAAGATTTTACCTTAAGTTCCGGTATCGGCAGGCTGGAATGGGATCTGCAGAACAACAAGGGCAAGACCATCATGCCCGGAGTCTATTTGTTTAAAATGGAGATCAAGTACAGTGACGGAAGCAAAGATACTTCGGATTACCGGAAGATCATAATCAAGAAGTAACAGGAGGGGTAAAAACATGATTAAAAAAATATTTTTTTTCTTTCTCGCGCTGGCAGTTCCTTTTTTAGGGCTGGCTGCGGGCACGACCAGTGCCATCCTGGGCCTGAATCCTCTTGCTTATGATGCAGGGCTTGATATTGCCTGTTATGCCGGGTCGGAGTCCCTGGAGAACCTTGTGTACAATCCGGCAGGCGGCATGACCGGACATGCCATCGGGCTTTCAGGAGGAGTGATGGGCCTGGACATGAACTACTTTTCCCTGGCCTACAACGGCCGTTCCCCCTTCAGCCGCAGCATGAGCCTGGGCGCTCTTGTTAAATACATGGGAACAGGTTCTGTGGACGGACTGGATGAGAACGGCGCAGCCACCGGGAGCATCTCGCCTTCGGACCTGGCTGTCAGCGCCATCGCGGGATGGCAGATCAATAAACAGATCGGCATGGGTACAAGGATTTATGTGGTGCAGGAAAAAATGTCGGATAAGAGCACAGGATACGGTTTTGATCTCGGCGCTTCCTGGAAGATGAATTTAATGAAGAACACGTCTTTCCGCGCAGGCTTGACCGCGCTGAACGTTTATTCCCGTTTATGGGACATCACGGAACCCGTCGGCCTGGGAGCCGGTCTTTTGTTCGATACTGAATTTTCCGGTATGTCCGGCCTGGAATACGGCCTGGGACTGAAGATGGACAAGGATGAATTTTTTGAGGCCGGAGGCGGGGTCAGGTTCTCCAGCAGGATCAAACTCGGTACCGGCGGACTGGATTACAAGATCGGAGCCGGTTATTATTATTCCGATACGTCCGATGCGCTTCAGGGTCTGCGGGCCGGGCTCCTGCTCGGGTTCCTGAAGAATTTCAACCTGGGGTATGATCTCCTTTTAAGACCCTGGGGTACGGAGAACCGGATATCCGTTTCTTATAATATCCAGTGATTGACAGATCAGATAAGACACAGGAAGGGGAGGGGACAGGATTGTAGAGAATAGGGCTGGCCCAAAAGTCCTATTAAGGTATTGTAGGGGCTATCGCCCTGTAAAAGTTTTATGGAATCCAAAAAAACGGGGTTAAGGAAATCCCTACACTACAATACCAGGATTTTTAAGACAACCCTATTCAGGATAAAGGCCCGGAATACGGAGGCGCAACATGAAGAAGTTACTGATGATTCTCCTGGTTTTTTATACCGGCATGCTTAACGCTGCGTTCGAGGACACGGGTTTCGGTACGCGCAGTCTCGGCATCGGCCCCGGCTTTGCGGCTCTGGCCGATGATGTGAGCAGTTTGTATTACAACCCGGCCGGGCTGTCGCAGCTGACGCGTCATGAGGTCCTTCTCTCCTTTTCCAGATTATATCTCGGCCTGGGAAGCGATAATCCGGTGGACCAGGATAACACTCTTTATTCCTTTTCAGCCGGATACAGCCATCCTCTCCCGTTCATCCAGCTCGGTATAGGGTATTACAGGTTCGCGGTGAGCAGTTATTATTCGGAGAATGTGATTATCCTTTCCGGAGCGAAAGAATTCAAGAAAATACATTTACGGACCGGTATCAGCCTGAAAGTCCTGAATAACAGCTACGGTTCCGATATCTACACGGACGTGAATCCTGTCTTTGACGATGGCCATAACAAGTTCGGTTTCGGAACGGATGCCGGCGTGCTTTACAGGATCAAGGACCTGTCCATCGGCCTTTCCGCAGTCAACCTTTTCACGACAGACATGGGTTTAGTGAATGAGGATAAACCTCCTGTCCGTTTGACCCTGGGGCTGGCTTATTTTATCCCTGAAAAGGTCTCGTTCCTGAACAGCAGGGGTTTTGTACCGTGCCTGGGAGTCCAGATCGAAGGCCGGGATTTTCACCTGGGGTTGGGTACGGAACTGTGGTTCTTCCGGCAGAAACAGCTCGGGCTCAGGTTCAATTTCCAGTGGGGCAATAACTCTTATTCTGTTTTTGCCCTGGGTGTGAGCTATAAAAAAGGCCTGGGCGAAAGATCGGATATCCGTTTCGATTACGGTTTTGATTATCCCCTGAGCAGTATCAAGGGAACATACGGTACGCACAGGGTCGGTATCAGCGTGGGATT
>JAQTRT010000243.1 GCA_028711675.1 bacterium
CCCCGGCACCGATGATAAGGGCTTTGATCACAGGATGGGCTTTATTGATGGCCCGGCTCCCGGAATGAAGTATGTATTTCTCTATATAACGGAGGCCTGTGGTAAAGATGGTACTGAGCATGAAGTCGATGATAACGGCGCTGCGGGGATAAGGAAAAACCTGTGACTTAAGGGAAAAGACAGCCAGGCCGAAAAACAACGAACTGATGAGATTGGCCTGGATCAGACGGACCACGTCATGGGTTTGGACAAAATGGATCATGATCCTGTAGATCCCCATGAAAAAATAAACCGCGCATTTGAACAAGCTGATCAGGAACACGGTTTGAAAGAAAATGATCAGGTAATTCTCCGGAATAAGACCGTTGAACCTCAGCCACAGGGCCAGATAAAGGGAAATGACGAACAGCAGAAAATCAGAGAACAGATTGATGAGGGTAATTCTTTTCATGGAATGTTCAATACGCTCCTTTCCCGCTCAAGACCACAAAAACGGTCTTCAGGGCGATCTCCAAATCCAGAAGAACGGAATAATTATTGATATAATACAGATCGAGCTTTAATTTGGTATCAATATCCAGTTCCTGACGGCCGCTGATCTGGGCAAGGCCGGTGAGACCCGGTTTAACGCTGAGCACTTTCTTCTGCCATTCTTTGTATTCCTTCACGATCTCCACAACCTCAGGCCTGGGGCCTACTACGCTCATTTCCCCTTTCAGGACATTATAGAACTGCAGGATCTCATCCAGGCTGAAACGCCTCAGGAACCGGCCGATCCAGGTGATCCGGTTGTCCTCCTTATCCGTCAGAAGAGGCCCTATCTTATCGGCGTTCTCCACCATGGTCCTGAACTTATAAACATAGAACGGCTGTCCGTTCCGGCCTGACCTTTTCTGCTGATAGACCACAGGACCCTTGGAACTTAGTTTGATCAGTATCCCGATCATGAGGAAAAAGGGAAAGAACAGGACCAGGAGAAGGAAGGAAACGACCAGATCAAAGCCTCTCTTGAGTATTTTATTCACCGGGCTGATGGATGGCGCGGTGGGTTCAATGATGGCCATATCATCCATCTCGTCCAGTTTGGCCCGGCCTGTAACGATCTCGTAAAAACTGGGTATGATAACATAATCCAGGCCGATCCTTTCGCATTCTGCCAGGACACGCAGTTTATTTTCAATACTTTCATTGGGCATGGCCACGACCGCCAGATTGACATGGTGCCGTGAAACGATCTTTTTTAATTCCCTGACCTTTCCCAGTACTTTTAGTCCACGGATGATCCGTCTGCCGGTCTTCACTCTTTCATCCACGAACCCGATGATATTCCAGTGCTTCAGGGCAAATACCCCTTTGATGACACCCCGGCCTGCCTGGCTGGCGCCAATGATTACAATGTTCTTTTTACTTTTCCTGATAATATAATATTTCCAGAAAAAATAATACTTTATTGATAAAAAGAGGAGAGTACAGACAAGGGAAAGGATTATGACGGACCGGGGATATGCCAGAGAGCGTGTAAAAAAAGTAATGGCCGTAATGATAACCGAGCTCAGAAGCGTGGCCTTTCCGATGGCATTACTGATCTGAAAAAAACTCTTGAGCTTATCCGAGTATGCATTGACCGAATAAAGCGACCACAGCCGGACCAGAAGGATGATGAACCAGCTTGATGTCAGATGGTGCAGTTCCTTCCCCGGCAGAGGATACCCGAACCGCAGGAAAAAAGCCAGGAACTCGGACATGCTCACCAGGACCAGATCAAGGAAGATTGAAAAAAATTTTATCATGACCTGCCTGTCATCGATATCCTTCTTTGACGAGGATACAGATAGATTGCTTTTCCGGTTTGTCTCTTCATATCAATCCTAATTGTACCGTTTATATTTTCTTTTTCCATCATTATTACCGGGTCAGGCCGATTTTATCCGGTTTCCTGTTCAGAAGAATAAAATCGACCGCTCCTTTTAAAAAACCGAGACCATAAGCTGTGTGGATGATGAAAAGGCCGGGGATGAAGAGGAAAACGTGATAAAGAGGACGCTTTTTACAAATGGTCTCATATGCTGCCCCGGATCCCGCGAACAAAAGATACAGGGAGAACACCAGTCCGTACACAATCCGATAAGACCTGAAAAAAAGTCCGGGCAAACCGGATAATAAAAAAAGGGAAAAAAGCGGCGGGATGGCATGACGGATACTGGCCGTGCATTTATGTTTTTTCATCACCTTGGGTTTCCAGTAGCCGTACTGAAAATACTGCCGGAACAATTTCTGGAAAGTATCCCTGCTGAAATATTTTACCTTGATAGAAGGCACCAGCATGACCCTGGCCCCTGACATCTTTAAGCGCAGATTATACTCATCATCCTCATTAATCAGGAATTCCTCGTCATACATACCGAACCGGGAAAAGACTGTTCTCCGGAAACATCCGAAAGGCACGGTATCCACTTCCTTCACACGGTCATCTCTGCTGAGCCTGTACTGGACGTTTCCGATGGCAAAAAAGGACTGGACCAGGTCTGCGATGACCCTGGCCTTTATTGTGCCGGAGGAGGGAATAACCTCAATGACGCCGCCTGTATTTTCTGATCCCAGTTTTTCGGACCAGCGGACCAGTTGGGAAATATAATCGGACGGATAGAGGGAATGCACATCCATTCTGACGATGTACTCCTTGCGGGAACGGCTGATCCCCAGGTTCAGGGAATGGGGAATAGTCCGGAAAGGGTTGTTCACACACCGGATGTTCCTGTGCTTCCGGCAGAGATCCCTTATGATCCCGGTTGTTCCGTCATCACTTTCGCCGTCCACAATGACCACTTCAAGTTTATCCTTTGGATAATCCTGGCCCATGACACTCCGGATGAATTCCCGGATAAACACGGCTTCGTTCCGGCATGGCACGACCACAGAAACGCCCGGCATTTTCTTCATGCTTTCACTCTCCTGTACAGAAGAAGATACTGGAACGTAAAAATGTCATTGAACGGAACGAACTTTAACACCGAAGCCAGATGATTGATCGGATGGGGGCTTTCGATGAACCTGAATTTTTTGATCCTCCTCACCAGGGAGAATCCGTTTGATTCGAACAATTCCCTCATATTCCTGTATGTAAAGAACCGGAGATGTGTCCTGTCATAGATCCCCCGTTCACGATAAGGCCATGAGGCTTTGAACAGGAGATGGAGGAAGGTCGTATAATATCTTATATTAGGGATACTGGCTGCCATGAACCGGCCCGGTTTCAAGAAATGACTGAGCTTTTTTACCATTCCCCAGGGATCGGTAAAGTGCTCCAGGACATCACCCAGGATGATCAGATCAAAATATTGCTTTGAAAAAGAGCGGGAGAGATCAGCTTTTTCCACATCACAACAGACAACCTTATCCAGTATTTTACCGGCCTGTTGCGCCATACGCCGGTCCTTCTCCAGGCCAGCCACATAAACCTGCCCAGCGGACTTCAATTGTCCGCCGAGAACGCCTGTACTGCACCCTACATCAAGTATATTGCGGATGCCTTTTTCCCGCGCAATGAGATTGATGAGATCAGAGCGCCGGCCTGTATATGATTTATTAAAGTGAAGATCGGCCATTTTTACGTAAACTCCTGAATAAATTCAAATACCCCGAAGATTTTTCCTTATTAAAGAGAAGGAAAAGGAGGGATTTCAATCCTGTTTCGAACATCATAAACGCCCTGAGCACGTTTCTGCTGAAACGGCCGTAATGTTTATTGAAATAATAAAGAAGGCTTTTCTGGATATACCCCAGTTTCAGGAAATTATCGCCTGTCCCCATGCTCCCGAGATGCACGACCCGGATATCCGGATAATAAAGAATAGCCCGCCCCTGCTTCACAAGCCTGAACTGCAGATCCGTCTCTTCGCCGTAGAGGAATATCTTCTCATCGAACAAGCCGGCATCCTCGACCGTCTTTTTATGAAAAAGCATGGCCACACCCTTCAGGTACATGTCCCTGTATCTCCCCGTAACCGTATATCGTTTCCTGTTCCTTATCAGATCGGAAAAGATCGGAAAGACCCGGCTGAGCCTTATCATATCCATGAGATAATAAAAAAGAGAAGGGAACCGGTAAATACTGTACTGCGTGCTCCGGTCCTCGTTCAGGATATGGAAACCGGCCATACCTGTATCCCCTCTCATCTCTTCCAGTACTTTCCGGAAAGTGAACGGCTCAATAAAAAAAGCGTCGTTGTTCAAAAGGAAGATATATTCCCCTGATGCTTGTCTGATGCACCTGTTCACGGCCGCGGCATATCCCAAATTTTTCTCATTCCTGAAAAAAAGGACCCTTTGGCTGTCGCAATAAGCCTGCAGCTTTTCCCAGGAACGGGAAGCATTATCCAGGACCATTAGTTCCGTCTCTTTCGCATCAAGGAACCGGCGTATGGACTCCAGGCTCTTGATGGTGAGCTGTTCCTGGTTATAATTAACAAGGATGATGGATACTACGGACATTCTGGATTATCCTTTTTAAATTTTCCGTAAGACCGTAATCACGGACCTTCCGTTCTCCCGCTCTCCTTATCTTTTCCCTCTCCCGGTCATGGGCCAGATAATACCTTATCCGGCTCTTCAACTCATCCAGATTCCGGTATGTGACCAGTTCAGCGTTCTCCCGGAATAACCGGGCTACATCTTCG
>JAQTRT010000244.1 GCA_028711675.1 bacterium
GAGATCCTTATGATCTTCAGTGACGCCATCATGGATAAAGACCAGGACCATCAGACACCCCATGATATCGGCAAGCCCCAGGACGATCCTTTTTTCCGGGTGGATGCTTACGGGACCAACAGGCTTCACTGGAAGGACCTTCATTCTAAATTCATACAGCAATGCTGGCGTTATTATCATACCTGGAAGGATAAGAAGTTCCTGGACCATGTCTGGCCGGCCTGCAAGGCCACTTATGAATATTTGAAAAGTACGGATAAGAACAAGGACAAGCTGCCGGACAACCACGGGTCGGACAATACCTATGATGTCTGGGGTTTATACGGCACAAGCCTTCTTTGCGGAGGCTTGTGGGTGGCCAGCCTGGAGGCCATGAAAAAAATGGCTGCGATAATGAAAGATCCGCTGGTCCCTGAGATAGATTCCTGGCTGAAGGACAGCCGAAAGAACCTGGACCAGCAGCTCTGGATGGAGGAGAAAGGCTACTACCGCATCGATACGGACAGTAAGAACTCCACGGCCATCATGAGCGACGGTTTGAACGGTCAGCGGTACTGCGAGCGATATCAATTGCCTGATATCCTTCCCGTGGACAGGATGAGGTCCCATCTCAAGCAGGTTTTTGAACGCTGCGTGAAGCCCATGAAAGATTATGACCATGACGGATACGGTGATGTAGGCGCCATCAACGGATTAAGTGAAAAGAATGAACTGCTTGGTACGGAGCAGTCCAATGAGGTTTGGGCCGGGTCCAGTTATTTCCTCGCTGCCAGTATGTATCACATGGGACTGCGGGACGAGGCGCTCCATACGGCTTACGGTGTTTTTCGCACGACATATCTGAACGAAGAGACCGCGTACTGGTTCAACACTCCGGAAGCTTGGGACAGAGAGGGAAAAAAACCGCGGCCGGATGATCCTGAACAGTACCAGAGGGCCCGCGCTGTCTGGGAACTGCTGTGCGAGATCGATGATCCTTATAAAAAGTGAACAAAGTGTCAGGCGGATCTTTGCAGCTGTTTGAATTTTCTGTACATGAGATCGCTGGATACATGAAACGGGGATTCTGTTATGACCAGTTTCTGATCTCTGCTGACAGGACGGAAAACGATGCTGGCCTTTGGCTTGAACACGGCTACTACGGATAAACCCATGGCCGCAGCCAGGTGCATAGGCCCTGAATCATTCCCGATATAGATATCACCGATGCTCAACAGGGATACCAGGTCCCTGATCTCCTTTAAACGGTAAACATCATACCCTTTTCCCCGGATGATCCTGTCCAGATGTTTCTCGTCGGGTCCGAGGATCATGAGGACGGAATATTTCTTCTTATCCAGTTTTTGCAGAAGCTCCAGCATCTTGTTCACATCCCATTGTTTCCGGCCCCTGCCGCCCGGATGGGCAATGATCATTCTTTTCCTGCCGGACCTCAGGCTGCGGTATTTGTTCCTGACGGCGGAAGGTATCTTTTTTAAGAACGGCTGATAATAGAACGGAATGCGGATGTGGTGGAAAAGCCTTTGGTAATAATCCGGGATGGAAATGGGCCGGTCCGGTACAGGGATGGCCCTGTTCAGGATAGTCCGGCTCTCCTTCCGGTCGTATCCGTATTTGATCCTGGCCCGGATGACCAGGATAACGAACAAGGTTAAAAGAGAGAGGTCATTGGGATTGGAAGCGTCAAATAAAAGGTCGTATCTGTTTTTCCGGAGCTGTCCGTATAACCGGAAGAGGTTCCATGGGTTGAATAGTTTTTTCTTTTCAAAATAAATGATCTCTTTGATCCGGCGGTCCCAGGCGTATATTTCCCCGAACCTGCGGCAGAGGACCAGAGTGATCCTGATCCGGTCCCGGATAAAGGATTCAATGACGGAATTGAGAAGCACTACATTGCCCAGCCGCTCGTCTATCCTGACAAGGATAACGGACCGGATGGGATTGTCCGGGTGTTCCGGCGGGCCGGGAAAAAGGCGGGTGATCAGCCTGATCAATAATTTTTTCCCGTTCTTCTCTATTTTTTTCAGGAAGGGCAATTTTTTATCCCATTAAATGGCACAAGATTGACTTCTGGACATGGAGCCGGTTCTCGGCCTGGTCAAAGATGGCGGAATGAGGGCCGTCCATGGCACCTGCCGTGATCTCTTCTCCGCGGTGCGCGGGAAGGCAGTGCATGATCATTACGTCCTTTTTAGCCAGCTTCATTATTTTTTCATTAATCTGGTAATCCCGGAATATCTTCAGCCGTTCTTCTTTCTCGTTCTCCTGTCCCATGGATATCCAGACATCCGTGTACAGGACATCTGCGTCCTTTGCGGCTTCGCAGGGGTCCTGTGTCAGGATAATCCGGCTGTTCTCTTTTTGAGCCAGGTCCCGCGCTTTCGTTTCCACTTCTTTGTTGACGGAATAATTCTGCGGGGAAGCGATACAGATATCAGAACCCAGTATGGAGGAAGCCAGCAGCAGAGAGTTGGCTACATTGTTCCCGTCGCCGATATATCCCAGCTTCAGGCCTTTAAGGTTTTTCTTATGCTCCAGGATGGTGAAGAAATCACTTAAAGCCTGGCAGGGGTGGGATTGGTCCGTCAGGCCGTTGATGACCGGTATGGTGCTGTATTGTGCCAGTTCCAGGACGCTGCTGTGCGTATACGCCCGGATCATGATGCCGTCCAGATAACGGGAGAGCACCATAGCCGTGTCCCTGATGGTCTCGCCGCGTCCGAGCTGCATATCGTCCCTGCTCAGAAAGATGGCTTGTCCGCCCAGCTGGTACATGCCGGTCTCGAACGAGACGCGTGTGCGGGTGGACGATTTTTCGAAGATCATGGCCAGTGTTTTCCCTTTCAGCAGTTTCTTTCCTTTTTTTTTCAGTTTTTCGGAAAGGCAAAACAAGGACAGGATCTCATCACGGGACAGATCGGCCACAGAGATCAAATCTTTATTTTTCAGTTTTTTCATAATAACAAGTTATAGTATAGACATTAAATAAAAAAATTCAAGAAAAAAATTGAATTGTCACGGCCTGCCTGTTCTGTCCGTCTGCTTGAAAAAAGAATTGATAAATGATTTCAAACGGCTATATTGCACCTATGCTGGTATTAACCGGACAGGATTGCAAGGACCTTGAGATTGCGCTGAAGAAGGAATGGCTTGAGGGGAACAGGCTTAATGCGTATTCCTACGGCAACCTGTATCTTCAGAACAACAAAAATGAGCACGGATTGCTGGTCATTCCCCGTCAGGGGACCAAGCTTACCGTAGTCTCTTCCCTGATCGAGAAATTTACTGTAGGCGATAAGACCTGTTATACCAATTTTTACCGGACCAGCGAGAAACAGGCTTTTCTGGATAAGTTCTCGATCGATTATGGCCCCCATTTCATCTATCATTTTTACAGCCTGAGGCTGGAACGTTCCCTCCTGCTCTTACAGGAGAAGAATGCCGTTGTGATACGGTACAGGGGACTGGAACAGGAAACGGATGTGCCGTTCGTGATCCAGCCGCTTCTTTCCCTGAAAGAGTACAATGCCTTGAAAAAAACGGAAGAAAAAAAGTTCGAAGTCGTTAAGGAAGAGAATTACATAAAGTACAGCGATGAGACCGGGATCAACCTCTTCTTTTATTTTAAGGACTGCGAATTTACGCCGTGCCGGGAATATCTCCCTTATGGGGACGAAAATTATCTGATCCCGGGAAGCTTCGCCTTTACTTTAAAAAAAGAGAACGATGTTTTCCTGATCGTCGCCGCGGAGAGGCTGAAGGACGTAGAGGTTGATGAAGCGTTTGACCGTGAGATGAAGTCAAGGCAGAACATTCTGAAAGACCTGAATATCAAGAACGAGCTGTATAAGAACATGACGCTCTCTTCCTCGTTCTATCTCTCCCGTGTCCGCAACCAATACGAAATAAAGGAATCCCTTATCCATCCCAAGACCAGTTTTCAGGTCCTGTTGAACTCAACCAGTCTTCTGTTCTCCCTGAAAAAACCGGATGTGATCAAGGAGATCCTGATCTTCCTGAGCCGGAACATTAAAAAAGGACTTGTGCCGGACAGGATCGATCCGTCCACGGGCGCTTTCCAGTACGACAGCATCGATAATTCATTCTGGTATCTCCTGTTCCTGTATGATTTTATCGAATATACGGGTGACTGGAAGTTCATCAAGGATTTTTTATGGGAGAACCTCCGTTCGGTTTTTTATGAATATACCAATACTATCCTGCATACCAGATTGGACAGTGACGGCCTGCTGATCAACACGGAAAAGCTCAATACCGGAAAGATGATCGAATATGAAAAAGGCAAGAACCTGTCCCTGAACATCCTCTGGTATAACGCGGTCCGTATCCTGGAAATGCTGGGCGCGAAATTCGCCGATATAGACCTCCACTCCAAGGCAGATGAAGCGGGATCCCAGATCAGGAAGAACCTGTACTTGAAATTCTGGAACAAGAGCGGCAATTATCTGAATACTGTGATCGATGTGCCTCCTATGAACGAAACGGATGATTCGTTCCGGCCGCATCAGATCCTGGCGCTGAGCCTTCCCTTTGACGACCTGCTTCATGTGAAGACAAAATCGTATATTCTTGACCGTGTGAAGGAGAAGCTCCTGACGCCGTTCGGGCTGAGGACACTGTCCGTTGATTCCCCTTCCTATATCCGGAGTT
>JAQTRT010000020.1 GCA_028711675.1 bacterium
GGCCGAGATTGATGGACCTGTCCTTTATCTTCTTGGCTTCATCGATCTTTTTCTGTTCTTCATAGGAAAGCTTGTTATATTCCTCTATATTCTCATATTTCAGTTCTGCCTTGTCACGCAGGGCCTTGTCCATGCTGAACCACTGGACGGTCGGATACAGCGGCAGGAAAAAAACGGCCATGAGCAGCAGGATTAACATTAATCTGACACCGGGATTCTTTTTCATCACTTCACTCCTTTTTTATTGTGGTGATCCTGTACTGGCTTAATACCATTTTCTTGAATTCCCTTTCGCCCTTTCTCAGGACCAGGGAGTACACAAACAGGAAAATACCGACAAAAACGATCTCTACTAATTTAATAAAAAATTTTTCTTTGTCAAAACTTTTAAAAGGATTCTGGAAAAAATTCAGATTCACGCGAAAAGGGGTTCCTTTCTTTTTTACTGAGACAATGATCTTTTGCGCGTTCGTGGCTTGCTCATTGGTGCTCTTCACGTTCTCCTCGAAAATATTCTCCGCGAGGTTCCGGTTCAGCTTCTCTTCGATCCTGATATCCTTGAGCACGATAAAATTCTTGTTGAAGGGGAGCTTGATATCCCCTATCTTATCCACATCCGGCAGCAGGCGTTCCAGCTTTGTGGGCGGCAGCTGGAATATCTTCAGATAATGCACATTGGCTTTTTCAGGATTATTGTCCTTAAAAAGTTCGTACAACCGGATATGCGCCAGCTTGATATTAGGGTTTAACTGGATGACCTTATCGAACTCTTCACGTGACTTCAGGATATTCTTCAACTGGTAGTGCATTTCACCCAAAAGCAGATGCGAAATGATGATATGAGGATTGATCAGGATGGCTTTATCTAAAACGCTGATAGCATCATCATAACTGCCCTGGACATAATAAAGATATCCCAGGTAAACATAATAATTGGGGTTGACCGTATTATACGAGAGCAGTTTCTCCAGTTCGTTGATGGCATTATTGATGTTGTCGTTCTGGAGCTCTTTCAGACCTTTGTTGAAGATCACTTCCGGATCTTCCGTCAGAGAAGTTTGTTCATTGGTCTGGGAATAAGCTTCGGAAAAAAAAACAAGAATAACCGTCAGACAAAATATTATTTTTTTATTACAGGACATGACTGGATAACCGATCCAAGACAAACCGCAAACCTTTATGCCCGCAACGGCCATTCTGCCCCGGGCTTTATTTTTTTATTTTTCCCGAAACAGCGGTCTTCGTTACTTCGATATTGGTCTTGTCCGCGATCTTGATCGTGATCCTGTCATCCTTGACCTGTACGACCTCACCGAAGATTCCCCCGATGGTAACAACCTGGTCCCCTTTATTCAGTTCATTCAGCATCTTCTGCCGTTCTTTCTCCTTTTTCTGCTGGGGCCTGATCAGAAGGAACCACCAGACCAGCATCAGAGGCAAAAAAAGCATGAGCATACCGGTCAGACCGCCGCCGGCCTGCTGTGGGGAACCGCCCTTGCCTACAGGAGGCGCCATAGCGAGAAGGGTATTTAACTTTATCAGAACCATAGCTACGATCAAACTGAGCTTTTTCATTTTTTTTCTCCTTTCCTTGTGAAATTGAACAGGATTCAAATCCCATCCATTATATTAAATTTTTAAACTTTGTCAAGAAAAATATTAAGACTGTTTATTCCTTTTTTGCCTTTAAAACCTTTAATGCCTTTATTGCTTTATCCTGTCCCCTCTGCCGAGGCAAACGGTCTTCCCGGCCTGCCGGACGATCTCTTCCGTGCAGGAAAGGCAGTTCGCCGAGGTCTCATAAACGCAGATTTTATTGTCATAAAGCTGATAAAGAGGCCGGTAAACCGCAGGGCTGAGATTGGGCATAATGACATTAGCGCCGGCTGCCAGGGCTTTCTGGCGGCCCTGCGGATCGATCGTACCCATGGCTGTTGTGGCCGGAATGTTCACATCAGGGAGAAGGCACCTGATGAGGGCAAGCACCTTTAATGTCAGGAAGAATTTCCGCGGCCTGAAATTCCTGAGCGGCGTATCCTGATGGGACAGGAACGGCCCGATACCGATCATGTCAGCTCCGACCTCTTTAAAAAAGAAGATGTCCTTTACAAGGGAAGAACAGGATTGACCGGGCAGACCCACCATAATACCGGTACCCAGTTCATAACCAAGTTCCTTTAAAAAATGCAAACATTTTTTTCTCTGCTGAAAATTACCGTCCGGATGGAGCCGTTTGAAGAGCTTTTCATCCGATGTTTCGATACGGAGAAGGAAACGGTCTGCCCCGGCTTCCTTTAATTGTTTGTAACTCTCATAAGAACGCTCCCCGATGGATAGAGTAATGGCCATATTAAAATTCTTCTTTATCCTTTCAAGCAAGGAGGCCATGATCTCATCCGTAAAATGATCGTCCTCTCCGGACTGGAGCACAATGGTCCTGATCCCCTTTTCCGAAACTTTCCGGACCTCCTTAAAGATCTCATCCGGTTTCATCCGGTACCGTTTCAGCCTGTCATTCCCTTTCCGGAGGCCGCAGTAAAAACAGTTCCTGGTGCAGATGTTGGAGAACTCAAGGATGCCCCTGACAAAGACATCCCGGCCATAGACCGATTCACAAATTTTTTCGGAATACTCGAACACAGGCTGGAAATCCTGCTCGTCTTCCACGTTCAGTAAAAAAAGAAAATCTTCCCCGGTAAACACTTTCCGGCTGAACCGTTTCAATATTTCTTGTATCATGTTCATGCTGCGCCGTCCGCTCAATCCTTTTCCAGCATAGAAAGTTCGAACGGGAACGGGGACAAAGCCCGTTTCAGGACACCCTGGACATACGAGATGGCCACGCCGTAATTGGTCATGGGTACGGAAAGAGCCTGGGCCTGCTTGATCCTGTTTTGCATCTCCTGCCTGTTGATCATGCAACCGCCGCAGGTGATGACCAGCTTGTAAACGGACAGGTCCTTGTTCAGGAACGGCCCCGCGTTCACGTTAAAAATGATGTTCCTGCCTGTGTACTGCCTGATCCACCGCGGGATCTTGACGCGGCCAATATCATCCTGAAGGTCATGATGGGTGCAGGCCTCCAGGATCAGGACCTTGTCATTATCCTGCAGGGAATCGATCAAACGCGCATTCCTGACAAAATAAGCCAGATCTCCTCTCAGTCTTGAAAAAAGAATGGAAAAAGTGGTCATTTTAATTGATACCGGAAGATCAGCCGTAACTTTCAGTACCACCTGGGAATCGCAGATCACCAGCCTGGGCATGATCTTTATCTGTTTTAAAACGTAATCCAGTTCACGTTCCTTGATGACCAGGGCTACTGCATCGTTGTCAATGATATCCCTGATCACCTGGACCTGGGGAAGGATGAGCCTTCCTTTGGGTGCACCCAGATCAATGGGAACCACCAGGATGATTGTATCTCCCTGCTGGATCAGATCACCGATGATGGTATCCTTCTCGACCATGATATCCGCACCGATGCGGACGATCTCCTCTCTGGCCCGGTCTATATTGCTATTTAAGGTACAGCTCGTATCCAGGAACGTGATATCCTCTTTTTTCAGGTATTCAACCAGCTCATCTTTCTTTTTCTCCAGGTCCATTTTATTGAATACCAGAAGGAATTTTAATTTCTTTGATTTGAATTGATTAATAAGTTCTTTCTCACGGTCATCGAAAATGGAATAAGCCGTGACCAGTACAGCCAGATTGATCCTGTTCAGTACTTGCCTGGTCTTCTCCATCCTCATCTCGCCCAGAGGCCCGGAATCATCCAGTCCTGCCGTATCGAAGAGCACCACAGGTCCCAGTCCCCTGATCTCCATGGTCTTGTTGACGGGATCGGTCGTTGTCCCGGGGACCTCTGACACAATGGAAATGTCCTGGTTCGTAATGCGGTTGAGGAAAGAAGATTTACCCGTGTTCCTTTTACCGAAAATCCCGATATGGAGCCTGTTGGCTACTGGTGTTTCATTCATTTTTTATTCCCATCATCCTGATCCTTTCCGGTGAAAGGAGTTCGCTTAATCTCTCTTCAGTTAGAGCCCCGGATTCCGACAGCAGCTGCCTGATTGGTTTCCCTGTCTTCAGGGCTTGCTGATAGATCTCACCGGCCTTGTCATGACCGATATACTGGGAGAGATACGTAAGAAGAGCCATGGAACCGTGAAAATTCCTTTCGATCCTTTCCTTGTTCAGCTGCAGACCGCGGATCACTTTCCCATCCAGTTTTTCGATGCTAAGGTTGATGATCTTCAAATTCCTGAGGAGAAGATAAGCAATGAGCGGAATGAACTGGTTCAATTCAAGATTCCCGAGACCGGCTGCGGTGGACAAGGCGGCATCCTGATGGATGACCAGCAGACTGTTCTGGGAGACGAACTCCAGTATGACCGGGTTCACTTTTCCCGGCATGATGGTAGATCCTTCCTGAAGCCTGGGCAGGGAGATCTCATGGAAGCCGCCTTCCGGGCCTGAGGATAAAACACGAAGATCCTCGCTTATCTTCAGAAGATTAACAGCAATTGTCTTGATCAGACCCGAGACTTCTGCAAGGGAATCCATATTCTGGGTGATATCCAGAAGATTCTCACCACGTGCGATGTTCAGGCCGGTCAACTCTTTCAGCACCTCTATGACACGGAAGATATACCGCTGAGGTGCGTTAAAACCCGTACCAATGGCCGTACCGCCGAGATTCACCAGCTTGATCCTTTCCCTGGCCTTAAAGATCCTCCAGCGGTCCCTGGCAATAGCCTCGGAATAAGCTGAGAACTGCATACCTACGGTTACAGGAAGCGCATCCTGCAATTCGGTCCGGCCTAATTTAATGATGCCCGCATACTCTTTCTCCTTTTTCTGGAGTTCATCCTGAAGCCGGACCAGGTTCTCTTCCAGTCTTTCCAGATATAAAAGAACAGCCACTTTTAAGGCTGTTGGAAAAGTATCGTTTGTCGACTGATGCATATTCACATGATCCAGGGGATGGATAAAATCATGATCTGCCCTGGCACGCCCGGCTTTTTCGCAAGCCTTGTTGGCAATAACCTCATTGATGTTCATATTGACGGAAGTACCGGCACCGCCGCAAAGGGGATTGATAATGATATCCCTGTAGTCCTTGTTCTGCAGAAGGTCCTCTATAGCGGATAAAATATAGTCAGCTTTACCGGGATCCAGATATCCCAGCTCCTTATTGGTCAGGCTGCATGCTTTTTTTACCTGGAGATAGGAACGGATAAAAACCGGGTCAACGGTCTCACGGATATCCCCGAAATTATCATACGCACGCTGTGTATGAATGCCGTAATAAGCAGAATCAGGAAGCTCAACTTCGCCTAAAAAATCCTTTTCTTTTCTCATTTCTTCAACAATTAAAATTAAAAGTAAAGGTCCCTTTCTCCCTTCCCGATACGGGCCAGATACTCGCGGATGGTCTTGGCCATTGTATCGGAATAATTCTTCCCGACGAATTCCGTATATTCCCGTATAAGCTTATCACCCAGGATTTTTGTCCGGGCCGAGGCATAATCAAGAAGGTATTCCTTAAATGTTAAAATAGCATTAGGGATACATAAGGTCTTGATCTTACCGGCTTTCACGATCCCCATGAATTCACAGCCTGTTCGGCCGCACCTGTAATCCGCCGTGCAGAAAGAGGGAATATATCCGTCCTCCGCAAGTTCGTAGATATAATCCTCCAGGGAACGGGTGTCTGCGATCCGGAACTGCTCTTTTTCCGGGATATGCACTTTTTCGGACTGGCTGTATCCGCCAATGGCGATGCGGGTGCCTGCGTCGGTCTGGGAAATACCCAGCCTGATCGCCTCCCGCCTGAACTCCGGTGTCTCGCGGGCCGTGAGGATAAGCCCTGTATAAGGCACGGCCAGGCGCAGGATCGCTATTACTTTCCTGAAATCATCGTCAGAGACAAGGTGTTCTGAATGTTTGATAAAATCCGTTCCTAAAGCCGGCTCAAGCCTGGGAAAGGAGATAGTATGGGAACCCACGCCAAACTCCTTTTCCATGCTCATGGCATGATAGATGAGTCCCAGGACTTCGAATTTCCATTTATAAAGCCCGAACAAAGCGCCGATAGCAACGTCGTCGATGCCAGCTTCCTGGGCCCTATGCTGGGAAAAGAGACGCCAGGCATAACTATTCTTGACCGTTTCCCCGGGATGGATCTTCTGGTATGTAGCCTTATGATAGGTCTCCTGAAAGACCTGGTATGTACCGATACCGGCTGCCTTGAGCTCTTTTAATTCATCAATAAAAAAAGGCGCGGCATTCACGTTCACACGCCTGATCTCATCCGGTCCTTTCTTCATGGAATAAATGGTCCTGATGGAATCAACAATGTAACGGATATCGCTCTTCGGATGTTCCCCGTAAACAGCCAGAAGCCTTTTATGGCCGACGGAAGTGAGGACCTCAACTTCTTTCCGTATCTCTTCCGTGCTCAGGTTCTGGGGAACCATGCTGGAATTGGTCGACCGGAATCCGCAGTAAAGACAGTTGTTCACACACAGGTTGGAAAGATAGACAGGAGCGAAAAGCACGATGCGGTTGCCGTACACTTCGTTCTTCACGAAACGGGCTGTCCGGAAGAGTTCTTCCCAGACATCCTTATCCTCGATATTGAGCAGATATGCAGTTTCTTCAGGTGTAAGCCCCTTGATGCTCCGGGCTTTTTCGATCAGTCCGGAGATACGTTTCTTGTCCATCCGGGAAGGCCGGGAGATCAGATCCTCGATCTTTTCATCATCGATGAAATCCTCCCTTTTCTCGCTCTCAAGGTATTGCCCGATCTTTTTCAGCCTGTCCTGTTTCCATTTCATTTCTGTTTCTGTGATCATGTTACCTCTTATGAACTAAGATAAGTCCTGATATTCAAATGTCAACAGATTGCCTGAGAACGGCTGTTTATCCTTATCGCAGATGATATCAGCCGTGAAACCAGTAAGCCGGCCTGTTATCCAGGCATAAACAAGGAAAGCCTTTATTTGTAATACAGCGGTCTGGGTTTATAATCGGTATGGAGAAGCTTTTTAGATTTTTCGCCCAGGGGTTTTCCCAGGTAAGTACCGTATAATTTCTGGATAAAGGGATTCTCGTGGGACATCCTTAATTTATGGTTCTTATCATCCTGGTAAACACCGGCTGTCCTTTTTTTCCTCACTTCATTGTTGACCCAATAAGGCTGGCCGCCTCCGCTGATACATCCGCCGTAACAGGCCATGACCTCGATGAAATGATAAGGCATGGGCTTGCCCGATCTCCTGGCTTCCCTGATCTCTTCCATGAGCACATGGACATTACCGATACCATGGGCCACGGCTGTCTTCACCTTCTGTCCCTTGATATCGATCTCAGCCCTCTTGATACCGGTCAGTCCCCGGACAGGCTGGACATCGATATTGGCCAGTTTCTCACCGGTGATAAAATAGTAAGCCGTACGCAGGGCTGCTTCCATAACACCGCCCGTAGCGCCGAAAATAACGCCTGCGCCCGTGTATTCGCCCAGGATATTATCCGCATCCTCATCCGGCAAAGAGAGGAAATCGATGCCGCTCGCTTTGGTCATACGGGCCAGTTCCCTTGTCGTAAGCACAACATCAATGTCCTGGACACCGCTGGCAAACATTTCGTCCGTCCGCGTGATCTCGTATTTCTTCGACGTGCAGGGCATGATGGATGTCATAAAGATATCCTGGGCCTTCAATCCCTGCTTTTCCGCGAAATAGGTCTTAGCCATGACCCCCAGCATTTCGTGCGGGGATTTGGCAGTTGAAAAATGCTCAATGAGATCCGGATAGAACTTCTCCAGATAATCGACCCATGACGGACAGCAGGACGTGATAAGCGGTAAATGGTCGGGATGATTCTTTAGAAGATCCACAAGCTCCGAAGCTTCTTCCATAATAGTCAGGTCAGCCCCGAAACTGGTATCGAAAACAGCCTTGAAACCGAGCCGCCTCAGCAGGGCGTACATCTTTCCCGTGACCAGAGTGCCTGTTTCCAGGCCAAAGGCTTCGCCCAGGGCTACACGCGTGGCAGGCGCGATCTGCACCACAGGGTACAGTTTCTCGTTCCTGAGCCCGGTCCAGACAGCCGCGGTCTCGTCCTTCTCCACGATGGCGCCCACGGGGCAGTGAGCCGAGCACTGGCCGCACTTGATGCACGGGCTCTCGTTCAGCGTGATGTTGCCTGCCGGCGCGATCCTCATCTTGAATCCCCGGCCGATGAATTCAAGGGCAAAGACGTTCTGGACCTTCTGGCAGACCTCAACGCACCGTCCGCACCCTATGCATTTCACAGGGTCCAGGATGAGGGATGTGGTGGACGTGTCCGCGGGCTTATCCCTTAATTTTTTTTCAAAGGATTCTTCCCGGATGCCGAATTCAGCGGCCAGCCTCTGCAGTTCGCATTCCTGGTTCCGCTGGCAGGTAAGGCAGGAATTGGGATGATTGGAAAGGATTAGTTCCAGGACGGTCTTCCTGATCTCGAACAGCTCAGCATCATGCGTGGTTATTTCCATGCCTTCTTCCACAGGCGTTGCGCAGGCCCTGATCATCTTGCTCGTGCCTTTCAACTTCACCACACACAAACCGCAGGCCGCGCTCTGGGACAGGTCCGGATGGCTGCAGAGAGTGGGTATCTTCACCTGCATCAGCCTGGCTGCTTCCAGTATGCTCAGATCCTCGTTCACCTGGTAAGTTCGTTCGTTTATTTTGATATTCACAATGCTCATTCTATCATACCGTCCTTTTAATCGCGCTTCACAGCGCTGAACTTGCATACGTTGTAACATTCACCGCATTTAATGCACATGTCCTGGTGGATGAAATAAGGCTTTTTCTTTTCACCGGTAATGGCCTTGACCGGACAGCGGAGCGCGCACAGGCTGCAGCCGATGCACTTGTCAGGGTCGATAAGGTATGTCACCAGGTCCTTGCATTTGCCGGTCCGGCATTTTTTCATCCGGATATGTTCGTCATACTCTTCAGGAAAATATTTCAATGTGGAGAGCACGGGGTTGGGCGTGTTCTGCCCCAGGCCGCAGAGCGAGGCCTTGAGCATAGCCTGGCCGATCCTCTTTATGCGGTCGAGGTCCTGGTCCACGGCGCTTCCTTTGCTGATCTTCTCAAGCAGGTCGTATAACTGCTTTCCGCCGATGCGGCAGGGCGAACACTTGCCGCACGACTCGTCCACCGCGAACTGCAAATAATATTTCGACACATCGACCATACAGTCATCCTCGTCCATGACGATCATTCCGCCCGAGCCCATGATGGAGCCCAGTTTCTGGAGGGACTCGTAACTGACAGGTGTATCGAGATAGCTTTCCGGGATCACACCGCCGGAAGGCCCGCCGGTCTGCACAGCTTTTATCTTCTTGTTATCCTTGATGCCCCCGCCGATATCGAAGATGATCTCACGCAGGGTCATGCCCATGGGCACTTCGATGAGCCCGGAATTTTTGGTCTTTCCTGTCAGGGCAAAGACTTTGGTGCCCTTGGAGGTCTCGGTCCCTATTTTAGCGAACCAGGAACCGCCCTTATCCAGGATGACCGGCACATTGGCATAGGTCTCTACATTATTGATGACCGAGGGTTTATCCCATAATCCTTTGACAGACGGGTACGGCGGCCTGGGTCTGGGCATACCGCGGTTCCCTTCGATGGAAGCGATGAGCGCTGTCTCTTCTCCGCAGACAAACGCGCCGGCACCCCAGCGAAGCTCGATGTCAAAGCTGAAATCCGTACCCAGGATATTGGGACCGAGTAATCCCAGTTCCCTGGCCTGGCTGATGGCGATCTCCAGGCGTTTGATGGCCAGGGGATATTCCGCGCGGATATAGATATATCCCTGCCTGCTCCCCACGGCAAAACCCGCGATGGTCATGCCTTCGAGTATGGAATGCGGATCGCCTTCCAGGGTGCTGCGGTCCATATATGCGCCCGGGTCCCCTTCATCCGCGTTACAGATGACGTATTTCTCATCGCCAGGTACTTCCTGTGTTAATTTCCATTTTTTCCAGGTGGGGAATCCTGCGCCTCCCCGTCCGCGGAGCCCTGATATTTTCAGTTCATCGATCACGTCATCAGGGGTCATCTTGTTTTTCAGTATCTTTTCCAGGCCCCGGTAACCGTCCCGTTTGATGTAATCCCGGATATTCTCAGGATCAATGCATCCCATGTTCCTGAGCACGATCCTGAACTGCTTATAATATTCGTTCCTGTTCTCGAGCCTGACATACGGGCTGGCTACCTTATGGAGAAGCTGGGTAACGGGCTTTTTATGGATGAAATGCTCTTCAATAATGCGGTTGATGTTCTCATGTGTCAGGTCCTTGTACACGATATCATCCGGTATGACGCGCATGACAGGCATGGAGGAATAAAATCCTACGTTCTGCGTCCTGACAAGGCCTATCTTCTTATCCAGGCCCTTTTCAGCAAGAGCTTTCTGGATATAGAAAAAAAGGTCGCTCGACCTGTTCCCGGGTTCGGATAAAAAAATATATCGGTTCATCGATTTATCTTACCTCTTTTCTGGTTGTTTTTTGCACAGGCAGTAAATGTCCTCGGACGGCATAGCCACCACAAAATCATTCACGATCTGGCTGTTCCTTACGTGCTCGTTCAGGATCCTGATCGCGGTCTCCATGTTCACGTTGCCGTACAGGATGGCAGGCTGGTCCTTTGTCTTCACGATCACGTTCGGCTCGATATAGCAGAGCCCCAGACAGCCTGTCTTCTTTAAAAGGACATCAGGCAGGCCTTGTTTAACGATCTCTTTGCTGAAATAATCATAGACCTCATTGCCGCCTGCCGCGATACCGCAGGTTCCCATGCTCACGATGATCTCTGTGCTGCACTCATCTTTTGTATTCTTTCTCAATTTCTCAAGTTCATTTAAATTTAATTTTACCATTTCTTCCTCCGCAGCTTGAACCGCTTATCCGTTGTTCCTATGCTTTTACCGCAGCTTCCTGGTTACGGTATCGGCCCAGGATAGCTGCCAGATCCTCTTTTTTCAGTTTCCCGTACACTTTTTCATTGATCACCAGCACAGGCGCCAGTCCGCAGCATCCCAGGCAGCGAACAGCCTCAATGGAAAAAATACCGTCATCCGTCGTATGGTTGACTCCGATACCCAGGATATTCTCCAGTTCAGCCATGATGTCGTTGCCTCCGCTCAAATAACAGGCTGTACCCAGGCATACGGATATCCTGTATTTTCCGGGTTTTTTTAATTTAAAAAGGTGGTAGAATGTGATAATTCCGTATATTTTGGCAAGGGGAATATTGATCAGCGTGGACACTTCCATGGCTACGGCACGCGGGATAAAACCGTACAGTTCCTGGACCTTGTGCAGGACCATGATCACGTTCCCTTTCTTGTTCTTCCACTGCCCGATATATTCCAGCAGGCTGTCTGGCAGCTTTACCTTCTCTTCGTTCATGGATTTTTCTCCTTCTTCTCCGTTTTTACGGACTTTGTGAAAAAAAGAACAAACTCATCAGACGTATATATATAAACCTTATTTTTCCAAAGTCAAGCCATTTATCAACCAAAAACGAAGGTACCGCGTTTTAATTTTTTACTATTCCCTCTGTTATTTTTTCTCTTAAAGAATGGCCTCGGGCCGTTCTTTATAAACAGCAATCACCCTCACCCGCGGCGCCCCTTATCTCTTTATCCAATATAATATTTCTATATCCCATGTCAATGTATAGCAGAGCCGGAAACCGGGAGAGACGTTATGCTTGACAAGGGATTTTAATTCACTACATTTCTTGTGAAAAAAGTAACAAATGGGCAGAAAAAAAAATAAAGATATTATTCCGCATGAAGCTATCCGCAGACTGAGCTTGTATCTGAGGGCCCTGAAATGGCTTTCCCGGAAAAAGATCAAGGTGGTCTCCTCGGACGAGATCACCAAATACCTGAATACTATTCCGGCCCAGTTCCGGAAAGACCTTTCCTACTTCGGCGGGTTCGGCAAACGGGGCGTAGGCTATAACGTAGAGGCCCTGATCAGAGAGATCGAAAAGATACTGGGCACCAACATGGTCTGGGACATTGCCCTGATCGGAGCAGGCAAGCTGGGCACAGCTTTGCTGGGATACGCCGGATTCATGGAATTCAACCTTAAAATAGCCATTGCTTTTGACAATGACAGGAGCAAAGCAGGCAGGGTCTTCGGCAATATCCGCATCGAGCCTATCAGCCGGATGAAAAAAGAGATCCGGGAGAAAAAAATAAAGATCGCGCTCCTGACCGTTCCCGCACAGTATGCCCAGAAGATCAGCGAGGACCTTGTCCAGTGCGGCATCAAGGCCATCCTTAATTTTGCCCCTGTTAATCTCCACCTGGCCAATGATATCCACGTGGCTCACGTGGATATGGCCAGTGAACTGGGAAGCCTTGTTTACCGCTTGAAGCATAAATCCAGCCATAAATAATGAATGCCTGTCCGGACCTAAACCGGCTTCAAGGAGGGTGACATGAATCATTCCACAAAATTGAGCACGGAGATCCTGGCCGGGTTCACTACTTTCGTCACAATGGCTTATATCATCTTTGTCAATCCCGTTATCCTGGGTTTCGCAGGCATAAAGGACCTGGCCGGAGCCGGGCTTCCCTTCAATGCCTGCCTCACGTCCACCTGCCTCTCTTCAGCCGTCTTATGCATCCTCATGGGAAGCATCACCAATTACCCTATTGCCCTGGCTTCGGGAATGGGACTTAATGCAGTAGTAGCCTATGACCTGGTCCTGAAGCAGCACCTTTCCTGGCCCGGCGCCATGGGTGTTATCGTGCTCGAAGGTATTCTCATCACGCTCCTGGTCATCACACAGTTCAGGATCAAGGTCATGGACGCCATTCCCCTGTCGTTGAAAAAAGCCATCAGCGTAGGTATCGGCCTCTTCCTTACTTTTATTGGCTTGGTCCAGGCCGGCATCGTTAAGACCGGGCCGTCCGATACAGTTCCTGTGACCCTGGGGAACCTCGACACCATACCTGTTCTGGTGGCTGTGCTTGGCATCTTCATCACGTCATATCTTATCTCACACCGCGTGAAAGGAGCGCTCCTGCTCGGTATCATCGTTACCACCATCCTTTCCCTGTTCCTCAATCATCTCTCCGGCTACAAGGCTTTTAACACCGCTGGAACAGCCAGGCTGCCGGACAGGATACTGGGACTGCCTGATTTTTCCCTTATCGGAAAGATCAGCCTGAAAGAGGTCTTTATCGGTCTGGGTTTCATCCCTGCCTGCCTCACTATTTTCTCTGTCATGCTCTCTGATTTCTTTGATACCATGGGTACTGTCATTGGCCTGGGAACAGCCGGTAATTTCATCTCTCCTGACGGAAAGATAAAGAACTCGGGTAAAATCTTATTGATCGATTCCCTGGGAGCTGTGTTCGGCGGTTTCTGCAGTTCCTCCTCTGTCACAACTTATATTGAATCCGCGGCAGGTATCAAGTCCGGGGGCAGGACCGGGATTACAGCTATCGTGACGGGCATCCTGTTCCTGGTCTTCATGTTCTTTTATCCTGTCATCGGTATTGTACCGGCCCAGGCCACAGCACCGGCCCTCATCATCGTGGGCTTTCTCATGATGTCCATTATCAGGGACATCCCGTTCGATGATTTTGAGGAAGCGTTCCCTTCTTTCCTCATCATGATCGTGATGCCTATGACCTACAGCATCACAAACGGCATCGGACTGGGATTTATCGTTTATACAATCGTAAAAATGTTAAAAGGAAAGTTCAGGGAAGTTCATCTCCTGATGTACATCGCGTCCCTGATGTTCATCATCTATTTCCTGGCGCCTCTGCTGAATAAATGAGCACAGGGGGCACGCAAAGGAAAGAAAGGAAGCGGAAATAAAATAACTAACGCAGGCAGCCTACCGGACAAAGTCGTAATTATATTTAGCCTTCAGATAATCCAGATTGCTGGTCCGCAGAAAATATTCGTCAAGCAGGATGATCTTATCCATCCTGTTGATGACTGCCGCGTTCGTGTGGTACACGACAACAATATTCTTTTTCTCGTCACCCGCACCGACGATCTGGCTCGAAAGGTTAGCGCGCGTGATGGTGTTCGTGATGCGCACAAATGGGACAAAGATAGGCTGGTTGGGATAGATCAGGTTGGCTTCCGGGATCTTGTTATAATCGCTGATGGCATACACATAATTCACCACAGCGCCCCACCGGTACGGCAGGTTTAAAATCTTGGAGGCAATGAGGCCCAGGTTCTCGTTCGGCTTCACAAAATAAAGGATATTGTTCTGGTCCTCAACGTTCTTCAGCATCTCCTTCATGTTCCCGGACACGATGGCCCCGCGGAAAACAGAGATAATGCCTGTCTTATCAATCATTCCCTCTTTATCCGCTTCAACATACCCGTTCACGAAGTACATGCTGGGCTTGAACTTAAAAGTGCCGGCATTTTCCAGGGAAACCGGCTCCAGGGTAGGTGCGGTCTTCCAGTTCACATTGATGTTCCCCGTGAAATTATGGTACTGGTCATAACCGCATGCATAGAAAAGATAATCCCTTCCGGAAAAGGCTTTTAAGGAAAAGACCGGGGCGCCGCGGCTGTCCGGTTTATCCTCGATCTCGATGTAATGCAGCTCAGCAGGATTGATCTCTATTTCAATGCTTTTCCTGACATTGTTCTTTCCGATAACTGTCAGCATGGCCTTTCCTGAACGGGTTAATACAGCCTGGAATTCAGAAGAATATTCTTTGGAATATTTACTGAAGGCGCCGGTGAACCGCCATTTCACAGGAGCAGTACCCGCGGACATGCTTTTTCCGTCCAGACCAAAGCTGTAAAGCTTTAAAGTATCGCCGGCTTTCAGACTCAGGTTCTTCACATCACCGGCATTTTCATCTTGTACGGAACAGATCTTAAAAGAAGCGATGCGGCCCGGGACAACATTCAGGATACCGGTTTTCATAAATACCGTATCAAAAAGCCGGGCGCTGATTGTTCCTCTGGTCCCTGGTTTGACAGGAGAGAAGAGAAAGTTCACCGACCTCTCATTCCTTGTCACCTTTTCCAGGGACCCTGTAGCCTGCCAGTTCACAGGGACCGGCCCGATATAATCACCTTTTTCAGTAAAACCGCAGGCCCAGAGCAGGAGCTCCTGGTCCGGGGAAACGGACATGTCCTTGATCTCATTCCCGTTGGCTGAATCGGAGTCTAATATCTTTATTGATACCTTTAACTGTCTGCAGCACTCATCCAGGGCCCTGAGCGCTTTCGGACTGATGGGGCTGATGGCCAGCGCGTTCTTAAAAAAAGGGATGGCTTCTGCATAATATTTATTTTTCATCAATTCCTGGCCCTGGGTCAGATTGATCTCGATGGACTGGTATTTATCAAAAGCATCTTTGAATAAAAGGTTCATTTTATTGCAGTTGGGATATTTCTCCATGAAGATCTTCATGTACTTACAGGCTGTCTCATACTGACCGAGTTCATAAGCCCTGATGCTCCTTATGCCGTAATTATACGTATTATCATTGGTTATAGAGAATGCTTGGAAAATGGGCATGAAGAAGAGCATTAAAATTCCCGTGAATATACGCGTTTTAACCATGTGCAATCAGCTCCAACATTATTTTATCGGCTGAATAATTTATCTGATGACGGATATCTTTTCTATCACTTTCTGGCTCCCGATATCGACCACCAGCATATAAACGCCGTTGCCTACGATACTCCCCTTTTCACTACGGCCGTCCCACCTGATCCGGTGAAGGCCGGCCCTGTTGTACTCAATCCCGGACCAGGACTTGACAGCTTCCCCGTTCACGGCAAAGATATAGATTTTTACAATCTTCTCCGACGAAAGAAAATACTCAATGGTGGTATAATTCCGGGTGGAATCGCTGCTGTCCGGATAAAAAGGATTGGGATAATTACAAACCGATCCCTTGAAATCGGTAGAAAAAACGAAAGTGAAAAGCAGGGACGGATAGCTCGATTCAATGGCGCCTGTCACATCCGTGGCCCTGGCCGAGATCCTGTACTGCTGCCCATAGGTAAAGATGCTTTTATCATCGCTGATCGGATAATCCCAGTTCAGATTCCCGTTGCAGGTAAGCCAGATCTCCTGCTCCTGCCATTCCCGGCCGTTAAAGTAAAGCCCGTCCGCCATCCTCTGCAGGGTAATCTGTTCATCACGGACCTGCACCGGGGAAAGAACCCGTCCCAGCACAGCAGCCAGCTGGTCCACGAACGTGTCGGCCTGGGGTGTCAGAATAGTGGACCGGATGTAAGAGACGGATATGCCTGATGAACCGCCGCCCAGATACCCGTGAGAGAGAAAACGGGTCACGTTATACGAACTTCCCACAAGCGCGGGCTGGCCGATCACGTCATCTTCCATGTAAAAGGACCCTCCGGTCCGGCCTACCATGCCGCCGGACGCGTGAACATCCTGGTAAATGAGTTTGTTTCCGCCCGTCAACGGGAAAGCCCGAAGCCCTGAATGAAGAACAAAAATAAAAAAGCTTATCCCCCCTAACACGATAAAAATCCTGCTCTTATTCATAACAAGACCATCCCTTTTATACTTAAAACTTTTTCAGCATCTCCTGTTTAGCAAGAGCTTTATTCAGACTTTGCCTGATCTTCTCGTTATTCGGATCGATCCGGAGTGCCTCGCGCCATTCCTTGACGGCATCGTCCAGGTTCCCGGTAGTATAAAAATTGATCCCTTTCAGGTAATGCGACCAGACGATCTTCTTGTCAATAACCTTGGTCTCAGGCTCCACAGCCACTTTTTCTTTCTCGGCAATCTTATTCTTGGCCTTTTCGATGAATTTCAGGGCCTGTACGTTCTCCGGGTCGAGGATGAGGACCTTTTTCATGTTCAGGATACATTCGTCATAATTGCCTTCCAGGAAATAATTCAATCCTGTGTTGAATACGTCCACCAGCCTGGATTTTTCAACCTGGGTCACTTTCACGTCATCCTCTTTCTGCTTGATCTTGTTCAGCAGTTCCCAGGCCTTGGGATTCTCCTTGTCCAGGGTCAGTACGTCGTTGCAGTACCGGCGCGCGTCCGTGTAGTTCTCATTCTCAAAATACGATTTAGCCATGTTCAGGAAATTACTAAGCTTGTTCTGCTTCTCCACCTTGTTCAGTGCTTCCTGATATTCCAGGAGGCGCTTCTGAGCCATTTTATCATTGGGATCAATGGTAAGGACAAGGTTCAGCTCCTGAATGGCGTCCGTATATTTCTCGTCATCGAAATAATCCTTGGCCTTGGCCATATAGGAATCGATGATGGATTTTTTATCCGCCCCTTCGACCGACTGCATGACGATATTCTTGGCATCCTGGTTGTTCGGCAGGATAGCCAGGATACGTTTGGCCTCGAGGATAGCCAGGTCTTTCTTACCTTTTTTCAGGAAATCCATAGCCCGTTCCAGATGGAACTTGGAAAGCCGTTCCTCCTTCTCGATCCTGGCCTTCTCTTCAGCGTTCTGGAGCTGGCCGGCAATGAAGGTATTGGCCGGCGATATCTTCATGGCTCTCTGCCATTCCGCTGCCGCATCCTCGAATTTATTCTCCTTATAATAGTTCAATCCTTTCCGGTAGTGGGACTCGAGGAGCCTGAACACCGATGAACCCTTGCTCATCCCCTTACTTTCCAGTTCGCTGATCCGGGAGAGCACGGAAGCCAGTTCTTTAATGGACCCGCTCTTTTTAGGATTGACGGAAATGATCTTTCCGAAATGATACAAGGCTTCTTCCACGTTGTTCTTCTTGTAGGAAGCGATCCCCTGCTCCAGATGCTGGGATTCCTCCATCTGAGCCTTGTGCTGCTGCTGCTGCTGCTGTTCCTTGATCTTGGCCAGCATATCACGTTTCATGGCCTGGGCTTCAGCATGGGAGGGATTGATCTCCAGGGCTGATTCGATCTGGAACAAGGCCTCAACAAAATTATTCTTGGATGCCTGGTACTGGGCAACTTTAAACATATTGGTCATCTGGTCATTGGCCATCCGGTTCATCTTATCCATCTCTTCCCGTTCCTGCAGCAGACGCCTGGCCTTGTCTATCTCGAGCTTCGCCAGAGTGAAGTCCGCCTGGGCGATCAGTGCTTCTTCCCACTTGGAAATAGCCTTGTTGTATTCACCGGCCGCTGCCAGCTGTTTTCCCTCGTCATACAGGCGATAAGCCAGGGCCGAGGTGTTCTCTTTCTTCAGTTCGTTCTTGGCGTTCTCCACCTTGATTTCAATGAGTTTGTTCCCCGGATCGAGTTTCAGGGCCTCGTTGTATTCGACCAGGGCAGAGGCGTACTGGTTCATGGAAGCATAGTAATCCCCTTCTTTCTCCCTTATCTTGAACTCTTTCTGTTTCTCTTCCTGAGTCTCGATATCGGCTATCTTGCTCAAAAGGAGCCTGGCCTCGATATGCTTGGGATTGTTCTTGAGACATTCGATCAGCTTACCACGCGCTACGGTATACTGTTTTTTGTTATAGGCATCTAAAGCTTCCTTGTATGCTTTTTCAGCGATAATGATCCTGTTGCCGCCTGCCAGTTCCTCCTGATCGATCCTTTTTTTCAGGATCTCGTAATAGTACTCCGTCTCGCGGTAATCCTTGTCAGCCCGGTAAAGGATGCTGAACAGATCATAAGAAGGCTTGAACTTAAAATCATTATAATAGCCGATGGCCTTGTTATAATACCGTTCCTTGGAGCTATCGTCCAATTTAGGCCGGAAGTAGAACGTGATCGACAGGGAATGGGTCAGGCCCCTGGCCTTGTCCTTTTCATTGTTCACGGAGTAATTGATATTATAGAATTTATAGTTGACTCCCAATCCGGCCGTGAACTCCCTTTTTTCATTATGCCCCAGATTTATATTGATCGTGTCCTTATAGGAATAACGGACACCAACGGCATACTGGGGAAAATATTTCTTTTCGGAATTGAAATCCGCGGCTAGAAGAATGCTGTGGACGTTGAACAGGAAGTTGTAACTCAGGCCGAATTTTATGTTCAGAGGCTCCTTGATGGATTCATCGTTCAACTGCCCCTCGGTACTGTAAATATTCATGGCGTTGATCCCGACGCGCAGCTTATCCTTCAGCTGTTTAGGTTTATACATCAATCCGAAATCAAATCCCGCAGCTGTATAGGATTCATCCTTGTAACTGTTGTTGATAATTTTAAAATTCACTCCATAATGAAGTTCCGAAATGATCTTGGAAGCAATGGCCGTATTCAGGATATGGGTCAGCTTCCCGATCTTCTCCCTGACGTCGTTCACCGGATCGACATAGGTATAGCCTTCCGGTTCATAATACACAAAATTCAGGCCCAGGGCAAAATAGCTTTCCAGCCACTGAAGATACCCCAGGGAATAGGCCCGGTACTGGTCCATGCCCTGGTAAAATCCCTGAAGATTCAGCAGCGAGACATTCTGATAATACAGGTTCGCGGGATTATAAAAGATACCGGATATCCCGGAGTAATAAGAAGCGCCTGTGTCGCCCATAGATCCGTTTTCGGTCCCTGTCTGGATGATGGTGGCCGGTTCGGAATATAAAGTTCCACATAACAGGAGCAGGATAATGATAACTTTCTTCATTAACATGACATTCATCTATATCCATCCCTTTGAGGGATGGTCTCTCTTCATCTCTCCTTCATTTATTCCTTATCGAAAGGTCTCGACAGGCGGGATCTTTATGATCTGATGGGGGAAAATCCATTCAGCCTGGGGGATCTGATTGTAATCGGCCAGTTTCTGGAACAGACGGGGGTTGTTA
>JAQTRT010000245.1 GCA_028711675.1 bacterium
ACATATTTTTCACCATAATCTTCATCTTTATCTCCGTCAGCAGGTAAAAAATCTGTAGCTGCTTTAAAACTGCTGTCATCAAAATCATAATCTTCTCTGAATCCAATCCGACCGCCTGCTGTTCGCATAGTTATATTGCTAACCCAAAGATTAAGGCAATACTGTTTATGAGGATCAATTTGAATAATTTGATAGATAAAACCATAGGTAAGACTTGATTTTGGCCCATCCGCTTTTACTGAAAGAGATGGCCCATGATAATTTTGATTAAAACTAATAGACCAGTTTAATCCACCAAATGAATCCCATGAAGTGATTTCACCATTTAAATTCCCAGAAAATAAAAACAAAATGGCGCTTAAACCATATAAAAGATAATTATAAAAAACACTTTTCATTGCTAAACTATTGTTCACTTGTTATCACATTTTATATAATAATTAATTATACACATCATTAATTTCATTTCAATGTTTTTTTAATATATGAAATTATTGGTTCTTTATCAATTAATATTACAATAGGGTATTTTAAAAATTAATCTTATAAATGGATGGATTTATCTTTCACTATTATATATAACTTTAACCTGTTTATCTGTCAACGGCTGGCTGTATATCCTCATTTTATCCATATATCCCCAGAATTCGGTAAATATACCAGTATCAGAACTCCCAATTTTCATCCAGTTTTCTTTTCCGATATCATAAGGCTCCCATTTCCCGAATTCTTTCCTGCCTGCCAGTTCACCATCAATGTATATCTTTATCACTCCCTTATCCGAATCCCAGCTTAAGGCAAGCTGAGTCCATTTCATAGCCCCGTCCCTGTACCATCTCATGTTCTCATGCTTATTTGTATCCACACTGAGCGTATTCACATATTCCTGGTCCCGGTCATCCATATACCTGATCCGGACTGTTGTCCCCTTTTCTCTGAATACGGCAAACATTATGGAATATTTCCCCGGTTCCGGGGCATCCCTCTTTCCGCCTCCTTTTACGCTATTACCGTACAGGGTAAATATATACCGGCCCTGGTCTTTTCCTATATAATTGGCTGTTGTCCAGAAAGGTTTAAGCCATACGATCATTGTGCCCTGTTTCTTATCGATATTTTTCTCAGGCTCATACCGGGCATAACGGGAATCTCCCAGTATCAGGCTCTTTAAGGCTTCTCCGTCCTTGCCCTGGTTCCCTTCCGTGATCTTTGCGCCGCTGAAATCCTTTTTCTCGCCCTTGCTGTAATCCGCATCTGTATTGGTATTGTAATCAGCCCTGAATAACAGTAATTCTTCAGGAGGAGACTCTTTGATCCCGAATTCCGCTGTCCTGCATGTGGTATTCCCGGCTTTATCACTGCACCCGGCACTTAAACAGTACATCCCGGCATTGGTCAGAACCTGATCCGGATAAAAGGCTATATTGGAATAAACAGCATTTGTCCTGCTATATGCTAAATTCGTCCATATAACCGCCGGATGCTCTTCAACAACAGTTATTATTGGCTTTACCTCATTGAAATATACGCCTTTATCCTCTACTCCTGTTATATACACCGCAGGCCATGTTTTATCAATACCGAAATCCACGCATGTATTTGCAATATTGGAGGAACTGTCCCGGGCCTGGACCGTTAATTTATACTCAGCCTCATCACTGACAGAGAAACGGATATTGGTATTGGTACATTGTGTTATTCCAGAATATGACCATAATATCCGGCCTGCCTTGTTTAACACCGCATAATACTCTTTCAGACGGGCATCTTTTATCAGGATATTCCCGTTCACAGGCTGGGTATAAAACCTGTTGTTCTCTACCCCGCTTACCAGGATCACTGGCGGTTCTATATCGTTTTCAACAGGAGGAATATTGGTCTGGCTGTTCTCATTGGTCTGGGAATTGGAATATATCGATGTCCCTGCTGATGAATTTGTCCACCCGGCCGGAATATCCCCAATAACACCCGTGTTTGAGATTCCGGACACTTCCGGAGTCACACCCGTCTCCCCGCTGTTGTTCACCGGAACTGTCTCTTCTCCTCCTGTCGTCACCAATGTTATTCCGGCATTTATATTTGTATTCCGGACTATATTGGTCACGATCAACAGATTAAAATTGATGTTTTCCTTATTTCCTATAAACCAGTCATTTTCACTTACCCACAATTTTGCATTATCCGCGCTGTAATACCAGATATGATATTCGCCTTTGTCCAAAGCGACAGGATCACCGTTCCATTCCTGCCAGCCGCTGCACCGGAAAAGTTCATGGTCATCATCCTTTTCAAAATCATCCTGATGCTTCTCCCACCACTTTAGATCGTGCTTATCTTTAAACTTATCCCACAGATCATGGAATGGATGTGTGTGTTTTGGCAGTTTGATCAATTGATATTTCGTATATTGTATTCCGGAAGCGATCCCGCTCACAACAGGATCAACGGGATTAAAGACCAGTTCATTTCCCTGTAAGCGTATCGTATCTTTTGTATCTTTATGTTTTTGCGGTAAAGTATTTAAGATCACGGTCTCAGGCGCCTGATTATCGATCCATACGAGCCGCGAATCCTCCCAAATAGAATTCTTACCTATCAGCCTGATCCGTAATCTGTATTCCCCGTTCAATGGTATCCATTTATGGCCGGCTTTCTCTCTTAAAATCCATGGATAGACCAGTGAATAATGATGCAAAGCCCAATGCTTAAATTCCTTGATGGTCTTCCAGGAATCAGGATCTTTGCCTGACCCGTATTCCAGAACAAGTCTATATTCCTTCTTCTTCCATTTGGGACCCTTTATATTAATATCCGCTTTTATTTTAATGATCTTCCTGTAATACTCACCGGAAACAGGTCTGCTGATCACCATAGACTTATCCAGGATCAATTTACAGGGAGAGCTTAATCCGCTCTCGTTCTGTATCCAATCCACACTGCTGACAGTATACCTGTGAGTTCCTGCCGTTACACCGGAAAGGAATAAATAATTTGTAATCTGTAATTTATAATCTGCGATTTTTATCCCGTTATCATAGACATTATATCCGGTCAGATCCGAATTAGTCACTTTGTCCCAGTATAAAACAACATTAGTGCTGTTTTCAATATATCCCGTAAGATTTCGCGGCACATCCGGCGGTGTTTGATCAGGGATGGGAGTAATAACCGTGAAGCAGGAAATATTTTCCATATTATCAACATTATCCATGCCTGCATAGCGGAGGATATGGGTTCCCTGGGTAGTAAATTGCAGCGGTCCGGTATAATCATTAAAGGTAGTATAATAATTTGTTATGATCGTTATATATATATTTGTATAAACCGTGCCGTCCAGCGCATTGGTATAATATATCGTCTGCATGTTAGTTACCATGGCAAGATCGGAGCCAGGCGGTTCGGTCGAGCAGATTATCTTTTTAACTCCCGAAAGGTTATCCGTTGCCAGGATTGTATAGGTATAATCACAGGGGGCGTATTTTTTACCCTGCCGTTCATAAAGCGGACCACTCGGGATCAATGAAGAAACCGGTGAGGTATTATCCAGAATAATACGGTTGGTATTGATCTTTTCCCGGTTTGCCGCTTTATCAATACTGTAAAAACATATATAATGATCACCGTCATTACCAATTAAATTAAACATATTAAAGGGGACATATAAGTTCCAATTTACCGGATCATCCGCATGGTTTTGTATCGCATAAAACGTATTGCTTACTCCTGCTGAATCATCCCGCGGTTCCAGATAAAATCCAGTATCCGAATTGACGAATAATTTCTTTTCTGTTTCGATATAATACCTGGGTTCATCAGGGACCAGATACGTTTCCGGCCCGGCAGTATCAATATTAATATAATTGCTGACAGCAATCATATTCCCGGCCAGATCCTCTGCCTGTAAAACAAGCCAATATTCATTATCAGGCAGGACAATTCCGTTCGTCTTTCCGTCCCAGATGAGTGTATCATCGGCCACAGGCGGTTGGGCTTGAACCTCGTAAGAAGGATTGCGGAATAAATTATTAATAATTTGGAGAGAATCATCATATAAATCAATAGATAAATTCACGGAACCTGACAGATTCTCTTTAACGGCAAAGTTGAGCGTTACTGCATCAAATTGATCATCATCATTGGGAGAGATCGTCCGGGGTACAGTGAAAAAGCTCACTGGTTCAGGTTTGATATTATCCAGGACCACATTTACAGCGGTGCCGGTGCTGTTTTTCACATTGTCATAGACTTCAATTCTCAATTGATAGGTCCCGTCCGAATAACTGGTTTGGTCTTCCTTCAATCCGTTCCAAATAAATTCATAAGGACCGGGAATTAAATACCCGTCAGTCAGGGATGTTATTAAGGTATTATTTTGATAGACCCTGACTTTTGTCAGCATCTGAGCTGACAGATCATCTGAAATCGAGAAACTGATCTTAGTGTAATCTTTTATTTCGTCATTATTGGGTGAAAAATTCGTATTTATTAATTCCAGATCACTGATAACCGGCGGCATTGCATCATACACCACACTTACATAACATGTCCGGATGGTCTGGTTGTCGGCAGTATCTTTCGCGACGAACTGTATTGAATAAGTACCCTCGGGAACATAATCATTATTCTCATTCCTGCCATCC
>JAQTRT010000246.1 GCA_028711675.1 bacterium
CAAATATCGGTTGCTGACGGGCTGTTGTCCGGATGAATTTTTATGTATTGCATATAAAATCTGATATTACACAAGGAGTAACACCACTTACGGTGTCAAGAAAGATGACAGACCAAGGGCTGTCACTCCTTTAGGCAACAGCCCGTTAAGAACCGATGCCTTTTTTCGTCCTTTCTTTTTGTTTGTGGCAATAATATGGAAACTATAAGCGCATTAATTCAAAAAGTGAAAAATGAAAATGGCTTTTTAAATATCCTGAAAACAGCGGAGGATTTTAAAAAGAGTCATTCTGTAAAAGATTGTTTAATAATTTCCAAAAAGCTTTTTTCATCGGAAATCTATCAGGTAAGGTCATTGGGCACATTTATCCTGGGATTTATCGCCTGTGGATCAAAAGAAGCATTGAGTTTCCTGAAAATGAGAGTCAGCCGGGACAAGGATTGGAGAGTGCAGGAAATTCTGGCAAAATCGTTTGACAGGTATTGTTCTGATACGGGATATAAGACCGCGCTGCCTGTAATGAAAGAATGGCTGTCTGATAAAAATTCAAATGTGAGAAGAGCTGTCACGGAGGGATTAAGGATCTGGACAGGCCGGGATTATTTTAAAGATGATCCTGATGCGGCTGTTAAGCTTTTAGGCAAATTAAAAGATGATGAGAGCGAATATGTCAGAAAATCCGTCGGGAACGCTTTACGGGATATTTCCAAAAAACATAAGGACTTAATAAAATCTGAAATTGAAACGTGGGATACCTCGAATAAAAAAATTGGACAAACATATAAACTGGCATGTAAGTTTATTATGAAAGGTTAGATGAAAATGAAAAGGATAAAAATGTCAATCCTTGATATTTTATTTTTAATAAGTACGTTAAAGAAAACGGGGATTATTCCGGAGGCAGGAATTTGAATAAAAAGATCACGCGCCTTTTAAAATCCTATTTCGTGGATTATATCGGATTCGCGGATTTGCGCTCTCACCAGGATGAATTGACCGAATACGGCGGTGATATAGTTAAAGGGTATGACAGCGGAATAAGCATCGGAATAGCAATACCGGATTCAATAGCGGATCATTTACCCCGGCGTTCCGACGTGAATGTTTCCTGTGAATACCGGATCCACGGATATGAGGTGCTTAATCAGCGTTTGAATCTCATCGCTTCATTTTTATCATCTTATTTAAATCAAAAAGGTTTCCGGAGCCTTCCCATTGCCGCCGCAGACAGGACAGACGAGGAAAATGCCATGCCGACAGTTTCCCATAAAACGATCGCCCACATCGCGGGTCTCGGCTGGATAGGGAAAAACTGCCTTTTGATCACAAAGGAACACGGCCCCAGGGTCAGGTTTATTTCAATATTAACCAATGCGCCTTTGAAAACAGCCGATAATCCGCCGGCCCAGCAATGCCATGATTGCGAAGAATGCATAAAAGCATGCCCTGTTAAAGCCATCAAAGGCAAAAATTTTGTATTGGGGGAAAACAGGGAAGCGCGGCTGGACTTTTTAAAATGCCAGAACTATTTTAAACAAATGGAAAAAGACCGGGAGTATGCCGTGTGCGGCATGTGTCTGTATTCATGCCCTCATGGAAAAAAGCCTTGATTTCATTCCGTATGATACGGGGAAAGCCCCTCTTCCCGGCATTTGACATGATAATACATTTCCCGGCGCTTCATTTTTTCGCCGGTACGATGATCCAGGCGACGATATAAAGAAAGATGCCCGTGCCCGCGCACAGCACGATAAAGGCCCATACCAGCCTGATGATGGTCGGGTCGATGCTGAAGAATTCGCCGAGTCCGCTGCACACTCCGGCGATCATCTTGTTCTTCATTGACCTGTACAGTTTTTTCGGTCCCGCCATGATGTCCCTCCTTTAAACTTTTTTATCCGAGATGTGCCGTTATCCGGGCTATGATACATCCGTCAGCATCATGAATGGTTGTCTTGTCATATGTCAGATACCGATACCTTTAATATTCCCCCTGTTTTCATAGATAATCCTTTTTTATTTGTATCATTTAATATTTTATTAAGTATAATATCTGTAATTATTTTTTCAAACAAAAAACCATATATAAATTTTTGATATTTTTATATTTCTAAAACGTTATTGTCCAACAAATGAAATAACCGCTATCCGTAGAAAAAGATTGACAATTTCGTCACATTATATAATATGTTCAGAGTGGGATCTGGAGAGGACCATGTCAATTTTAGAGATCGGCTGCTGCGGTGCGTACTGCAAGACATGCCGCGCCTATCGTGTTGCCTGCCAGGGATGCAAGATCGGGTACAACGACGGTTCAAGGCTCATCGATAAAGCTAAATGCAAGATAAAGGTCTGCTGTGTGCGGAAAGGACATGATGCCTGCGCCGACTGCCGGGATTTCGATACATGCAGGATCATCAACGGAATGTATAAGAAGAACGGGTATAAATACGGGAAATACAGGCAGGCGAACGTGTTCATCAGGGAACACGGATACAAAGCGTTCCTGAAGATCGCCGGTGCCTGGAAGAATGCATACGGGAAATATTGACGGAACGGACAGCTGCCGCCGGTATCAGATATATCTCCTCACTTTCTTTTTATAGGCCATGTATTTTTTACCGAATCTTTGCTTTAAAAATTTTTCTTCCCCGAGTATGATATAGTGGTAGATAATGATACTGTACATTCCGGGTATGGCGATGAACAGGTTCCCGTGATAGATGACCGAAGAAACGGTTAAAAGCCCGAACCCGATGTACATGGGATTCCTGCTGAACCGGTACAGGCCGTCAGACCTGAACGCGGTCTTTTCAGCGGGCAGGCCCAGCCTTGTGGAACCGCCTAAATTGAACGAGCTGATAATAATGACCAGTAAACCCGTCACAAAAAGTATATAGGATAAGAGCCTGGGGAGCCCGGCAGGCAGCCTGCTTATTGTGAAAATCCCAGAAACGGATAATGCGAAAAGAGCCCAGGTCATGTAGCCGGAAACCTTCCCGGAATAAAAATAAAAAGGAGGGATCGGGGTCTTTCCGATCAATTTTGTTATGTAACACATGATATTAAATTTTTTCATGGGCACCTCCTTTGAGGGTATCGATATGATGGGTATTATAATTTAATATTATTATATCCAATTAACATTTCAATCAAATAAAATATCAGTTATGCGGCCGGCTGAATAAAGATTATCATTGACATTCCTGTTATTATGTGTAATTTTGTGTCCAGGCTTTTTCTGTTGATTTCATAAAAGGAGATCGAATATGGCTGACCTGACCAATGAAAATTTCGGAAGCAGTTTTGAACGCGTGCTCGCGGGTCTTATGGCTGTTCTGTCCGGCGCGATCCTGATCTTTCTTGCCGTAAAAGGCCCTCTTGTCCAGGGTGTTATCCGGTACAAGACAGCGCAGACAGGCATTACCCAGATCCAGGGCCAGGACATTATCAACCTTGCGCTTCTGGGGCCTGTGCTCCTTCTCGGCGGGACCCTCCTTCTTTTTAAAAAATCCATAGCCAAATACCTGCTTATGCTTACGCCCCTTTATCTTATTTATTTTGTCCTGAGCTATACCATCGGCCTGGAATGGAGCTCCGCGGTTTATACCGGGAACAGCGAAAAATACTCGTTCTATTTTCTATTCATCCTCGTCAGCGGGCTGGTCCTGCTCCTTTATTCCCTGTCCGTGTTCCCCAAAGGGAAAAAAGCGGAGTTTAAAAGGACGGGCCTGACGGTCTATTCCGTGCTGGTAGTCCTGTTTACGTTCCTCTTTGCCGCCATGTGGCTGAAAGAAGTATGGGAAGTCATGACAAAAGGAACGACCCGCGGGTACAGCGAGATCCCCACGGGATTCTGGGTTATCCGGTACTTTGACCTGGGATTCACCATCCCCCTTTCCCTCATCAGCGTGTACCTGCTCTGGACCAGGCCGGAGAGGTCGTACAGCATCCAGCTCCTCTTTTACGGATTTTTCATTACCATGGTCAGCGCGGTCAGTGCCATGGGCTGGCTCATGTATTTTAAGAAAGACCCTTTGTTCCTGATGCGGGACATGGTCGTATTCGGAAGCCTGGCCCTGATCGTCTTTGCCGGATTCGCTTATATCCTGAAAAATTACAAAGAAAAAGCTTAAAGATAAATTGAAATGATAACTGTGCGCTTTTGGCAAACGACAGGTCTAAAGCCCCCTCGTTACTGAAAATTAGCACTATCCCCATCTACCAGGACTACCGCGCGATAATGAGCTTCAGGGATCTTTCATTGCCTGCGCTGTCTTTCAGAAGAAGGATGTATACTCCGCTTTTCAGCGGTTCGTTGTCCCGGTTGGCCGCGTTCCATTGGTATTTCCCGCTGGCAGATTTACAGTCACGGTGCAGTATTTCCTGGCCGGTCACGGAAAACACGGTCATGGAAAAATCAAAAGGGAGGTTATAGAGCGTGATATGTGAAATCCCGCTCTCATGGGGTTTGTACGGATTCGGCGCCAGGACGGCGTTCTTAATGTCGGGACTGTAACCGGATTCATATTCAACGCTGAACCAGTCCAGTTCCGGAGCGGTATTATGCTGATACGAGTTTAGGGTGATTCTTACCATCAGTCTGTCCGTCCCCTTCCCGGTGCAGGG
>JAQTRT010000247.1 GCA_028711675.1 bacterium
ACAGGAACGATCCCAGCGTGAACCTGGCCCTGGCCAATACGTATTTACAGTCCGGTAAATATGATCTGGCCATCTCCGAATACCTGGATGGCGTTGATTATTTCCGCGAACGGTACGGGGAATATCCCCGCATCAATCTTTATAACAAGGAAATGGTCGAGGCTATGAAGCTCCTGAGCGCTCTGTATAATAACCTCGGAGTGGGTTATATCAACATCAATGACGAGAAGAAAGCCCTGGTTTATTTCTGGAAAGCCGTGGAAGCGGCCAAGAAGCTCGGATTTTCGAATGAGAATCCTTATGCCCGCGCCAATATCCAGTATGTCCTCCAGAACAAGAACAAGATCGTCTCCGATCCGCAGATCCAGACGGAGATCATTAAATCCATCGTCGAAAAGCCTTATGAGAACATCCCCTTTTAAAGCTCTGGCTTTATTGAGCGGGGGGCTGGACAGTATCCTGGCCGTTAAGATAATTCAGGAACAGAATATCAGTGTGGAAGCCGTATCGTTCCAATCCCCTTTCTTCCGGAATAAACAGATCGATGATGTCGCTCTCAAGCTGGGCATCAGGCTCCATAAGATTGATATGACCCGGGAGATCCTTGCCATCATCCAGAACCCGGTCTACGGCTTCGGCAAGAACCTGAACCCCTGTATCGATTGCCACCTCAGCATGATCAAAAGATCCGGTGAGTTTCTAAAAGAGATCCACGCTGATTTCCTCATCACAGGCGAAGTGCTCGGGGAAAGGCCGAAATCACAGAATACCAACGCGCTGAACCTAATCGCCAAACGTTCGGGCTTCGGTGATATCCTGGTCAGGCCTTTGAGCGCGAAAAAGCTGAAGATCACAAGGGCGGAAGAGGAAGGCTTCGTGGACCGGGAGAAGCTTCTGGACCTGGCGGGAAGGAGCCGTGAACCCCAGTTAGCCCTGGCTAAAAAGTACGGGATCGATTATTTCCCGCAGCCCGCGGGCGGATGCCTGCTCACGGACCCCTGTTTCTGCGACCGCTTGAGACATTCTCTGAGGTTAAAAAAGATGAACGCGCTTGATATCGGACTTCTCCAGGTGGGCCGCCATTTCCTGACCGGGAAAGGAGTGAAGATCATCGTGGGCCGGGACGATGCCGAGAACCGGAAGATACGGGACCTCCTCAAGGATGAATATTATCTCTTCGAACTGAAAGATGCTCCCGGACCCGTGACTGTGCTCTGTACGGACGAACCGGATGAGGAGTCGATCATACCGGCTGCCAGCCTGACCGCGCGGTACAGCCGTTTCAGAGGCGAAAAAAGCGTTGAGGTGGTATATTACAGGAAAAACGAAGAGCCTCGGTGCGTTACCATCGTGCCCCGGACACATTTGGAATTGAACCTGAAATTAATATGAAGTTCATCGATTATGAAAAGATAAGGAATTATTCCCGAAAGGATTTTTTAAAGAGCCTGGGCCATTTTAAACGGTTTTGTCTCCACCTCGGGCTGGCCGATATCAGCAGAACCATCATCATTACAGGCAGTTCGGGAAAAGGGACAACGGCCCAGATGGTATCGGAACTGCTGACAGCCCATGGCTGCAGGACCGGGCTTTATACATCACCGCATCTCATCCATGTGACAGAGAGGATCAGGCTGAACAATGTCTGCATCCCCGTCAGACGGTTCGAGCATGAGGAACAGTACATCCTCCGCCGGGTGCGTTCGTTCAACCGGAAGAACGGAATGGATTATACCCCGACCTTTTTCGAACTGCTCACCCTGATCGCTCTTCATTATTTCAAGAGCGAGAGAGTGGACTTCACGGTCCTGGAAGTGGGCCTGGGCGGAAGGCTGGACGCCACCAATATCCATCATCCGGTCCTGACTTTTATCCTGCCCGTCTGCCTGGACCATACCCGTTTCCTGGGCCGTACCAGAAGGAAGATACTGAAAGAGAAACAGGAAGTGATCAGGCGGGGAAGCATCACTGTGACCGGGATCAAGGAGGAGGGGCTTCTTTCCCTGTTAAGGAAGAAATGCAGAAGGGAAGGTTCTCCGCTCTTTATTTTTAAGAAGGATTTTCATATCAGGATCGTCCGGCCCGGCAGGCGCAGTATCCGGTTCGTTTACCGCGAGCCCGGCCGGAGCCTTGAACTGGATATCCCCGTAACCTCCGAAGGGATTCTCCGGAATGCCGGACTGGTCCTGTGCGGGTTGGGGAAGATCCTGAAACTGGACCCGGTCCGTGTCAGAAAAGTGCTGGGAAAGATCCGTTTCCCCGGCCGGTTCCAGGTCGTCAGGGGGAGATATATCATAGACGTCGGCCATAACAGCCTGGCTGTTGATTCCTTTATTAAAACGTATAGATTATTAAAAGAGCCTGAGCCGGATATTATCTTTACCATGATGAACGACAAGAAAGCGGGTCCTTTCCTGGAACGGTTGAGCCGGCTGAGCCCGTCCCTCATCCTGACCCGGGTGAACATGGAACGTGAATATGATATCCAGGATCTTTTCAGGATAGCCAAAAAATATTTTAATGAGGTTTTTCTCACGAAGGACCTGGCGAACGGCCTGGCTCTTGCCCGGAGGAAGAGAGTGGTGATCATCGGTTCATTCTATCTGGCCGGCCGGGCTTTAAGGATTTTAAAAGGGGAGAATACGGATGAGAAGCATTAAGATCGGGAACAGAGTGGTCTCAGAGGCATCCCGCACTTTTTTAGTGGCGGAGATCGGGCTCAATCATAACGGTAATATCTCCCTGGCCAAGAGAATGATCAGGGAAGCCCGAAGAGCAGGAGCTGATGCCGTGAAATTCCAGGTTTACCGGACAGATTCCTTCATCCATCCTGTCCGGGCCAGGGAACAGTTCTGTCTTCTTAAAAAGTATGAGCTTCCCTTTGAGGCCGTGAAGGATCTGAAAAGGTTCGCGGATAGGGAAGGGGTCATTTTTTTTGCCTCTGCGTTCGATTTCGAAAGCGTTGACCTCCTGTACCGGCTCAAGGCCCCTGTTATGAAGGTCGCATCAGGCGAAATGAGCAACCTGGCCTTTGTCCGTTATATCGCGGGAAAGGAATGGCCTTTGTTCATTTCCACGGGTCTGCATGACCTGTCTGAGATTGAAAGGACCGTGCGTGAAGTGGAGAAGGTGAATAAGGCCCTGGTCCTGTTCTATTGTCTTTCTGAATATCCCCTGGTGTATGAACATGCCGGCTTGAACGGCATCACGTTATTCCGGGAGCGTTTCCGGCATCTTACCGGTTTTTCGGACCACTCGGACGGCGACCTGCTCGACATCATGGCTGTCTGCCTGGGAGCCCGTGTCATAGAAAAGCATTTTACCCTGGACAGAAAAGGTCCCGGCCCGGACCACAGTATCTCCCTGGATGTCCGGCAATTCAAGGACCTGGCACGCCACATCCGGATCACGGAACTGATCCTGGGCCAAAAGGAGAAACGCCTGACCGGCCGGGAGAAAGCCATAAGGAAGAACGCGCGGAAAGGAATTTACGCGGCCCGGGCTATACGGAAAGGGGAGAAGATCACCTGGTCTAAGATCAAGCTCCTGAGGCCGGAAGCTGCTGCGCCTGCTTCGGAGATCAGCCGGTTCCTGAATAAAAAAGCCAGAAGGTCCTTTTCTGTTAATGAGCCGCTCTCTTTCTCCTGAACGGGAGCCCGGTTTTGATAAAAAATATTGACTTATTTTTTATTTATATTATTTTATCTTGAAGGTTTATGCAGATAACAAAAAAAATAATAAGAAAATATGTCGTCCTGGGGGTCCGGGGCAATCTGAACATGAACAATGTGCACTTTATCAAACAAATTTTTGAAAATGAGATCAACAAGGGAGTTAAGTTCATTGTCATTGATATGAAGGACCTGACCTATATCGACAGTTCCGGAATAGGCTCCCTGATCAATCTTATGAGCAAGCTGAGGAGCATCAGCGGCCAGATCTGCCTGATGAACATGCGGCAGGATATTGAACGGATCTTCAGCATGACCAAACTGCTCTCGTTCTTTAAGATATTCAAGAACGAGGAAGAATTTATTAATAGCCTGGGAGTACAAAATGGGTAAAAAAGCATACATATCCGAAGAAATAACCATTGTGGAAATAATGAAGATCATATACCGTTACCGCCGTTTTCTGGTACTGTCAGTCCTTCTTGTTACATTATTGTGTGCCGCTCTGGCAGGAATAAGGAATTCCCGTTCCCTGATGGCGGTCAACTCCAAGATCATCATGGGAAATACCTTCGGCATTCCTCTGCAGAGCGAAGGGGAAGTAAACGCTTTTTTACAGAGTAATAAAATGTTCGAAACGGTTAAAAAGGAAGTGGGGACCAGGGTTCTCGGGGAATTCCTGAACCATGATTTTCAAAAGAATCTTCCTGCCGCGTCCAAGTGGGTCAAACGCGTATATTTCAAGGGGGATCATCTTTATTCCCTGTCTGAGAACAGCCGGGCCGCCATCCGGGTTAACCTGGCCCTTTTAAAGCAACTGATGGCTTTCGAGAAGAACCTTCTTGAAGAAAGGCTGAAGGCATATTTTCAAAAATACGAGTATGTGGAAAAATATTTTCAGCTGGGAAAGAAGATGTTCAATATGTCACTTCCCGAATACAAGTACACG
>JAQTRT010000248.1 GCA_028711675.1 bacterium
AATGGGGCGAAGGGCTTTATGACTACAACAAATACGAGGGCGGCGTGGAAACGGCCTATGCCGGATGGGGCTTTCCCGTTTCCGTGAGCGCGAAATATCAGATGTTCCGGTATCCCAATTATTCCGACCTGCTCACCCTTTATCTGACGGGCTTCACCAAGGAAGAGCCTAAAGAGGACTATAAGAACATCCTGGGTTCGGTGGGTCTACAGGACCTGAAGCTCTTCTCCTCCATGTTCCTTTTCCTGGAATACAGCATCAATTATTCTTTTTACGACACTAAAAAGATCATTCAGGCGGACGGGTATTCCGGCAGCGTAAAGCAGAAGGTCGTGAACCACTTTATCCAGTTCCTTCCCCAGTACAAACTGGACAAGGTGCTGTTCAGCCTGAGCTTTACATACGAAATGAATGATTCCAACCAGAACTATATCTTCGGATATGATGCGCAGAGCATTGTCTGGCTCTCCAATTACTATGACTATTCGACCGTGAACCTCAAGCCTTACATCACGTTTTTCTTCAGGAACGACCAGTACATGTCCCTGGTCTTCTCATATTTTGACAAGAAATATTCGGACCGCCCGGCCCAGGACAAGGAAGGTGCTTTTCTTAACTCCGACCTGGGCATCCAGTCCTTTTCCACAGGCCTGGTCTACAGCGTGCGCTTGAGTAAATATTTCACCCTCTCCCCTTCCTATCTGTTCGCTCATTCCACATCCAACAACAAATACCAGAAAGCCGTCAGTTATAATTATGACGCGCATCTGGCCAGCCTGCGCCTTGATTACGAATATTGAGTTATTTGGATAAAGAGGGAATTGAGGATTTGCAGTAAGGGAACGGAAGCAGTGAACCTGATGAACTCGCCGCCATAAGGGAAAGGGTCAGCCCTCGCAGCAGACCTGATGTTTTCCGTGCTGCTTGGCCGTATAAAGCCTCTGGTCCGCTATCTTCACCAGCTTGGAAATGCTTTCCGTGTCATCGCCGTACGTGGATATTCCCATGCTGAACTTCATCCGGACAGTCTTGTTCTTCAGTTTTAAAGCAGGAGATCTTTGAAGCAGTTTTTTCCCCAGGAGCAGGGCGTTCTTCTTGTTCGTGTTCGGAGCCACCAGGATGAATTCGTCGCCTCCATACCGGCTCAGCACATCGATATCCCGGACATTATCCTTTACGGCCTTGACAAGGGACCGGAGGGCTTCATCGCCTTGCAGGTGGCCGTGACGGTCGTTGATCTCCTTGAAATCATCGATGTCGATGAGCAAGACCGAGAATTTCTGGCCGAACCTTTTGGCGCGGCTGGCTTCGTTGCGGATATATTCCATCAGGTAACGGTAATTGAAAGTATCGGTGAGGGGATCGGTGATGGATATCTTCTGCAGTTTTTCCATCAGGAAGATGTTGTTGAGGGTGATGGCCAGCTGGTTCCCCACTATTCTAAGGAAATTGATCTGACTTTCGTCCATCTTGGTCTGGCTGATGATATTGTCCACCTCGATGAAACCAAGGGGCAGGTCCTTGTTCTCCAGGGTGACGATATGATAAATATCCGAGGCGCTCTTTTTATTAAAAAAACCAAGACCGTACAGTCTCTCCTCCGGAGCGGTCTCTTTCTGTACGATGCTTTCGGAGACGGCGCAGGAGTAAGCCCCGTTCTCCAGCCCCAGGTAGATCCGCACACGGTCGAATTTTCCGTATTTGATAAGGATGAGGGCGATGAATTTCAGAATAACCTTGCGGGACCTGCGGCTCAGGATCATGCTCACTTCCAGCAGGATATTCAGCTGTTTGATGCGCAGATCGCGCGTGGCCAGGATGGAATTCTGGTAGATCCCCGTGCAGATGAGATGCGCCGTGCGTTTCAGGAAGGATATTTCTTTTTTATTGAATTTTTTATGGCTCAGGCTCCTGTCCACGGCAAAAAGCCCGTAGATTTTGTTCTCCAGGTGCAGTGGCAGGTACGCATAGGAACTGCCGATGTTGTTCTTGCGGTTCAGGACGGCCTTGATCCTCTTGTCATTGCTGTGGCGGGAAAGGTATATCTCCCCGTCACCGATGAGAATGGCGCCGTTCATGAAGACCAGTTCGGAATAAAGGATATTGGTCTTTTCGTTGTGGATGTAGATTACCGCGCGGTTCATCTCGATGTTGCGGCTTACATAAGCCAGGACATTCCTCAAGCCCAGGTCCAGGTCAAAAGCCCACGTCATGTTGTCGATGTTCAGAGTGTTCAGTTGAGGTTCCATATCAGCGTCCCCACAGATCGATCACGGTCCTGATGAAAGGATTAAGCTCTTTTACTTTCTTCCTTAAATTTTTTTCCGAATATCTGTTGTCCACGATATCGATGAATATATCATTGATGAATTCCAGGAGTATCTTCTCGCAGGAGCCCCAGTAAGGCCTGGCCGGAAAGGTCCTGGCTGTCCTCAGGGTGTGCAGGATGGCGTCCCGGTAAAGAAACTCATCGATCACCTTATGCAGGACATCCTTGCGCACGGGCAGGGCGCCGATGCGCGTAAGATACCGTTTTTGTGAATCGGGTCCTGTGAGGAACCGGATGAATTCGATGCTTTCCTTGAGTACAGGCGTGCCTTTAACGATGCCCAGGCAGCTTCCGCCTTTGAACGGATAACGGGCCTTGCCTGTTCCGGGCAGGACCACGGCCATAAATTTATTTTCGTTCCGGTACGGTTTGATGAAGGAGTTGATGACCCATGCATTGGCAAAAGTGAACAATCCTTTTCCTTTAAGGAAGAAATCCCATATCACGTCCCCGTATATGTTCAGCAGTTCATGTTTCAGGCTGTACTTCTGCGCAAGATTGAAGAAATTCCTGATGCCCGTGTAATTCTCGGCTGTGGCAAGGTCGATACCGTTGCCCTGGATATAATCCCCGCCGGCCGACCATATGAACGAGGAAAGGTACTGAATGAGGATGGGGTCCTTGTTGCCGCCGAAGCTGAACAGCTTGCTCTCTTTCTGGGAACGGCACAGGGATAACAGGTCGTTTACGGTATCGAGCCTGCATCCCTTTGTGTCGCTGTTCTTCCTGATAAAGAGCAACGACAGGTCCAGGAGCCACGGCATGCTGTAATATCTTTTATCGATTTCCGGGGAGATATTGTAGATGTCGTTGATATGGTCCTTGTATTGAAAGAGCTGAGTGATATCCTCCAGGTACCCGATCTGGCTCAGGATGCTGGTCCAGGAGTTCCCGATCTGCAGAACATCAGGCTTGTTCTCCTCTTTAATAGAATTGATGATGTTATCCCAGACCGTGCGCCAGGGGAACTCGGTCAGTTCCACGATGATGCCTGTCTCTTTCCGGAAAATCTTTAATTCCTGGTCAATGGACCTCATGCCGGAATGCTGTTCATTGATGATGGACCAGAACCTGATTTTTCTCATCCTGCTTTCCCCTCGTGATGAGCTCGTTCTCATTCTCATTCTATATTATTCATTTTCTTTGTCAACTGGAAAAGGTGCAGCAAACACACTTCCTGTCAAGGCGTTCTGTGTACCTGCGGCCTCCTTTTTCCTTGACTTGTTATTTAAATTCTTTAATTTTATTCCTCTAAGGAGAACTATGTGGTCACACCGGATTTCAAGAAAGAGAACGGATTACTCCCCTGTATCGCCCAGGAATACAGGACCGGAAGGATCCTGATGATGGCTTACATGAACGAGGAATCCTATAAAAAAACGCTGGAAACAGGGAAAGTCCATTATTTCAGCCGGAGCAGGAACAAGCTGTGGCTGAAGGGCGAGCAGTCCGGTAATTTCCAGGTCGTTAAGGAGATCTACCTTGACTGCGATAATGATACGCTCCTGGTGAAGGTCGAGCAGATCGGCAAGGCTGCCTGCCATACCGGCTACGAGAGCTGTTTTTTCCGGAAGTATAACGCGGAGAAAAAGGATTACGAACTCACCGGCGAAGCCAAATGCTTTGATCCGGATAAAGTGTATAAATAATTGGGAGTTGTTTGAAAATGAAAAAATTAATCTTAGGCCTGCCGAAAGGGAGTCTCCAGGAGACGACGTTCAGTCTTTTCCAGAAGGCCGGATACAATATCAGTCTGAAGGAGCGTTCTTATTATCCTTACATTGATGATGAGGAGATAGATTGCATCCTGATCCGCGCCCAGGAAATGGCCCATTACGTGCAGCGTGGTATCCTGGATGCGGGTTTGACCGGCATGGACTGGATCATCGAGACCAATTCAAAAGTGAAGGTCGTGTCCGAACTGGTTTATGCCAAGTCAGGCATGAGGCCGGTGAAGTGGGTCCTGGCCGTTCCTGAGGATTCCCCGATAAAAAAAGTGCAGGACTTGAAAGGCAAGACCATTGCCACGGAAGTGGTGAACATCACCGGGAATTACCTGAAAAAATATAATGTGAAGGCTAACGTGGAATTCTCCTGGGGCGCCACGGAGGTAAAGCCGCCGAAGTTCGCGGACGCCATCGTGGAAGTGACAGAGACCGGATCCTCTTTGCGCGCGAATAAGCTGAAAGTACTGGACACGCTCATGCGTTCCTCCACGCAGTTCATCGCCAACCCGGCTGTCTATAAGAGTGATAAATGGAAACAGGAGAAGATCGACAGGATCGTCAT
>JAQTRT010000021.1 GCA_028711675.1 bacterium
TGAAACAAAGGCTGGGCCTTTCCCATACGCTGGTCTTTACCGCGGGAAGCACGAGGCCGGGTGAGGAAGAGCTCCTGCTCGGGGCCTTTCAATCCTTGAAGGGTAAATTCAAGTCATTAAAGCTTATTCTGGTCCCGCGGCACCTGGATAGAGTAAGCGAGATCGAAGGGCTTATCCGTGCTTGTTCTTTGAATTACACGCTTTTTTCACGGCTGAAAAAAGGATACGAAGTCCTCCTGGTCGATAAAATGGGTGTATTGACGGACATGTACAGTGTGGCGGATATCTGTTTTATCGGAGGCACCCTTGTGCCTGTGGGAGGGCATAATCCCGTGGAAGCCGCTTATTTCCGGAAACCCGTGCTCTGCGGTCCTTTCATTAAAAAGAACAAGGAAGCGTTCCTGAAGATCATCGGGAATAAAGGCGGAGTGATAGTGAACGATCAAGCCGGATTATCGGCTCAACTGCAATACCTCCTTCTTCACGGGTCGAAGCGGAGGGCCATGGGGCAACGGGCGTACCGTGTTGTCAGCAGGAACCAGGGTGCGTCCGGGAGGATCGCCCGGTTCATTATGCGTTCTTTTTCATGAAGCCGTGTTTCGGGGATTATTTTTCCAATGAGATTATATTTTTATCTGATCACACATCATAAAAAATTATGGGTCTTTCCTTTCTGGCTCATCCTTTATTTTTTATCCCTGCTCTACCGGCAGTTCATCCTTTTCCGGAGAAGAAAAGGATATGAACACCAATATCCTGATGCGTATATCATCAGCGTGGGGAATATCACGACAGGCGGGACAGGTAAGACCGAAGCAGCGGCGTATCTGAGCCGTATCCTTTCACCGGAGATCAGGACCGCCATCATCCTGCGCGGTTACAGGGGGACCCGTAGCAGGACACCCCTCATCGTTGGGCCGGGTTCCCCGGTCCGGGAAACAGGAGATGAAGCCCTGCTCCTTTCCGAAAAGACAACCAGCCTGGTGATCGTATCCCGGAAAAAAAGGGCTGGCGTGGAATTAGCTTTACAAAAAGGATATAAGTTCATCATCCTGGACGATGCTTTCCAGCATTGGGACCTGGACCGCGATTATAACCTTGTCCTTATTGATTATACCAATCCCTTCGGCAACGGCCATCTTCTCCCTGCCGGGATACTGAGGGAACCCCTTTCCTCCCTTTCTGATGCCAACGCTTTTTTTATCTCAAAATGCGAAAAGAAAATAAACCGGAGGAATGATCTGATCAGGACCATCAGGCTCTATCACAGCGCTGCCCCGATCTTTGTTTCCCGGTATAAATTCAAAGGAGTGGCCTTAAAAGGCCAAAACCTGTCTTTGCGTAAGATCAAAGGAAAAAGGCTGGTGGTCTTCTCGGGTATCGGGAACACGAAATACTTTATCCACCAGGTGAGGGAACATCTATCCCCGAAAAGCATGAAGGTCCTCGCATATCCGGACCATCACAGCTATACCCGGCCGGATATCGACCGGATCAGGCAATACCTGGAACATGATTATGATTACTGCCTCTGCACGGAAAAGGATGCAGTAAAAACAAGGGAATTCGGATTTCATCCTTTGGTCTTCCGGATCGAACTTTCAGTCCAACAGGTCTGCTAAATATAATTTGTATGTAGGTCCAAGAGGGTGGAGCTGATGTTTGCGGTTTTTCGGTTTGTGGAGCGGTGATTTTGACAGGAGGTCAAAATAGGCGGAACCCTCGGAGCGCCCCAAGGATGGGGCGCGGGAATGAGAAAAACAAAAACATCAACTCCATCCTCTCTCTCATTATATGATAGGACATCCCTGTTAAATACTTGACAAAAAATTATTTATTGATATAATTCAAAACCTATGGAAAACGTGAACAAACAACTGGAGATCATCAAACGCGGCGCTGTTGAGATCATTGCTGAAGAGGAACTGAAAGCGAAGCTGGAAAGATCGATCAAGACCAGGACACCCCTTGTCATTAAAGCCGGTTTTGATCCCACGGCACCCGATATCCATTTAGGGCATACTGTTCTTTTAAGAAAACTGAAACATTTCAGCGATTTAGGCCATAAGGTGATCTTCCTCATCGGCGATTATACGGCCATGATCGGCGATCCTACCGGCCGTTCCAAGACCAGAAAACAGCTTAATGAAGAGGAAGTTAAGAAGAATGCCGAGACATACAGAACCCAGATCAGCAGGATCCTGGATATGAACAAGATCGAGATCAGGTTCAACAGCGCATGGCTCAGTCCTTTGAACCTGAAAGATGTCATCGGTCTGACAGCCAAACAGACCGTGGCCAGGCTGCTGGAACGGGATGATTTCATGAAGCGGTACAAAGCAGGCGAAGATATCAGCATGGTCGAGTTCATGTATCCCCTGCTGCAGGCTTATGATTCGGTGGCATTGAAGGCTGATGTTGAACTGGGCGGTACGGACCAGAAGTTCAATCTGCTCCTGGGCCGCACGATCCAGAAACGCTATGACCAGGAGGGCCAGGTCATCATGACTATGCCTCTCCTCGAAGGCCTGGACGGCAAGGATAAGATGAGCAAGAGCCTGGGCAATTATATCAGCATCCGGGAGAATTCCAGGGATATGTTCGGTAAGATCATGTCCCTGCCGGACGGGCTGATATTCAAATACATGGAACTGCTCACGGACGTTCCTCTGGATAAGATCGGAATTTACAAGGATGAAATGAAAAAAGGAAAGAATCCGCGCGACCTGAAGGTCATTCTGGGAAAAGAGATCGTGGCCATGTACCATGACAGGGCTGCAGCAGAGAAAGAGGAGAAGAATTTCGAGATGCTCTTTTCGAAGAAGGAAATTCCGGATGATCTTCCTGTCAAGGATATTCAGAAGATCTTATCTGCCGAAGGGATCAATCCGACGGCTATTGCTGTTACGGATGTTGTTGTGAAGGAGGCAGGCCTTAAAATGTCCAAGTCAGAGCAGAAGAAGGTCATTGAACAGGGCGGATTTTCAATAGATAATGAAAAGATAACCAGTCCCTTTGCTGTCATTACAGCGTTAGCAAAGGAATGTGTGATAAAATTCGGAAAGAAGACCTTTATCCGGAACAAGCCGAAATGATCTACATCACGGCGTCTTCCATGTCCTGCTTGTCCAGCTTCTCCAGTATCTCGCGGTAGTATTCGTCCTTATTCTTCTTCAGTCCCAGGGAAAAAGCATCTGTAATAATTTTTTTATTAACAAGGATGGGAGCATTGACCTTCAGGGCTATAGAGATGGCATCAGAAGGCCTGGCGTCGATCTCCCTTATCTTGAACCGGTTCTCATAAATGATCTTGGCATAATACGTGTTATTCCGTATCTCATTGATGATCACTTTTTTAACTTTAATGTTATTCTGGAGAAAAAGACTGACGATCAGGTCAGGTGTTAAAGGCCTGGGCGGTTCGATCTTCTGGAGCTGCATCAGGATATACGAGGCTTCCAGGGGGCCGACCCATATAGGTAAAATATCCTTGGAGCCGCTGCTTTTTAAAATAATGACGGGAATATTGGATTCCGGATCAATATAGACTCCACCCACTTCCATCTCTATCAGATTCATTTATCCCTCGTTATCTTGAGTTATATCTTATATTATAACTGGAAATCCGCGGATTTCAAGTTAAAATCCAATTATTTTTATAGCTGTTTACACCCTTTGGATTGCTCATTATTTTTTTCAACAAACCAAGTATAAAAAGTATTTTATCGGCTCGATGCAATTAGTATTATTATTTATTGTCCAAAATATGAGCTGTTATTTAAAGAAACTGCTATCCGATCGCTTCAGTCCGTGAGCTTGGCCAGGATATCCTTTTTTTCCAGAAGGATATATTCCGTGCCTTTGATCTTTATCTCTGTTCCGCTGTATTTCGCGTAAATGACCTTTTCTCCAGTTTTCAGATCGAGCGGGATCAGTTTTCCTTCATCCGACATTCTTCCTTTACCTACAGCCATAATAGTCCCGATCTGAGGCTTTTCCTTAGCTGTGTCCGGTATGTAAATATTGCCGATCTTCTCCTCTTCTTCTTCCAGTTGTTTAACAAGAATTCGGTCATCCAAGGGTTGAATTTTAATGTCCATTTATAAACCTCCTAAAGTTTTTCATATTTTATCTCTTTTTAAACAGATAAATACGCTTATCATATATAAACTCTATATTATTTTTGTCAATAGAAATTTCATGAAAAAGGGGAAATAACAGATCACACAGCCTGTGGGATGAGAAGAGAAATGAAACGAAATATTAAAAAATTGACATTATAATATAAATATTTATAATTATTAATGAAAAAACAGGTTTTAAGAACTCCTGTTTAGTATCATTAATTATATGAAAAAAACAAATATCCTGATCACCGGCGCGAACGGTTTTGTAGGCAGCAAGATCATCGAAGCGCTGATGAAGAACAAGAGATACAGGATCGCCGGCCTGGTGAGGAAGACCAGTAACCTTGATTTTTTAAAAGGGAGCCGGAAAAGGATCAAGCTTTATTTCGGTGATATCCGCAGTAAAGAAACCCTGCTGGAGGCTTTTAAGGGTAAGGATATCGTGATCCATGCTGCTGCTTTCCCGTCGGACTGGGGCTCTTTTGATTATTTCTATGAGACCAATGTAAAAGGGACCAGGAACGTCTGTGAACTGTGCCTGCAGAATTCAGTAAAGCACCTGGTGTATATCAGTTCCGTCAGCATTTATGGATTCGGGAAAAGGATCAATGCCTGTGAGAGCTCCGAGGTCCGGAAGAACAAGTTCCCGTACTGCGTGACTAAATTGGAAGGCGAAGAGACAGTCAGGCATTTTATCGATGTTTTCCGTCTGCCCGCCACTATCGTCCAGCCCGGCCAGATCTACGGGCCTCATGACAGGACCACATCCTATAAGGTCATTGAAGCCCTCAATCAGGGCTTGTTCGGGCTATGCGATTCCGGCCGGCATCTCCTGTCGCCGGTCTATATCGATAACCTGGTCCAGGCCATTGTCCGGATCCTGAACAAGCCTGCTGTCAGTTTAAAGAAGACTTATGTTGTGACGGATAATATCAGGATCACCTGGAAGGAGTTCACCGGTCATTTCTGCCGGATCCTGAACAAGCCCATGCCGTGGCTCAATCTGCCCAGACAACTCGCGTTCCTGGCTGCGTCTGTTTCGGAAGCAGTTTACCGCCTCTTGATGATCAGGACCCCCCCCTCTTGTTACCTTATACAGGGTCTTCCTGATCGGTGATGATTTCCATTTCTCCAGCCAGAAGATCATCAGGGAATTGGGGTATAAACCTGACCAGGATATCGGGAATAATATTAAAAAAACAGTTGAAAGTTATTATAAATTGATTAATAATAAAGTATAGATAAGAGGTGTATCTCTTTTACGGGTCAGCCCGGGATATATCCATTTTGCATTAAAATTCTCTCTGTATCCAGCCGATAATAAGAGTAACACTGGTTGACATGAGATTGATACTGGCCGGACCGTGAGACGGGATGAGCTGTACCTGTTTTGTATGAAGAAAATATTTGTTTTTTTTATCTTCCTTGCACAAACCCTGATCGCCCAGAATTATTCCATTATTGAAACCACATTCAAGGACCCCAATAATCTTTCTGATAATAATCCTGATACCTATGCTGTGTCCGAAGACCTGAAACTAAGCGAACAATTCATCAGCATCAATCTTCAGGACAGACGGTATATTAAGAGCATCCGGATATACTGGTCCGGTGAGGCTTACAGCGAATCCTATAAGGTCCTCGGCAGTATCGATTACCTGAACTGGTCCGTCATTCAGGGGGATATCAAGGCCAGCCGTTTTCCTAAAGAAAAGAATAATTTTATCAACCAGATAGACGGAAAAGGCAGAGTAGCCCAGTTTATCCGGATCCACATCCCCCAGGAGAAGAATCCCGGAAAGTATCTGAAAATATCCGAGATCAAACTGGAATTCCTCGAGAATGTCTTTCCGCGTATGCTGAACAGCAGGGTCAGGAACATCGGTGAGACTGAAGCCGAGATATACTGGCAGACGGATTATGATACCCTGGGACAGATACGTTATGGCCTGGATGTGAATAATATCAATAAGATCTATACAGAGTTCTTTTATCTGAAAGAACACACTTTAAAGCTGAAAGAGCTCATGCGGGGAAAAAGGTATTATTTCCAGATCATCAACCAGACCCCGGATAATAAGTATTTTACCGGGAAACTTGATTCTTTCCTCACCAAGGGAATCCCGCTGCCCGAGATCGAGGAGATAAAAATCAATAAAAACAGCTATAATTTTACTGAATTATTCATCAGGTCTAATGTAGAGACCCTGATCAAAATAATGTACGGGAAAGAGAAGAAGAATCTGGAAAAAAGCATCACCCTCCGGCAGAAGGGCAAGGTTCATCTTGTGAAAATAGATAACCTTCTCCCCTTGAGAAAATATTTCTGCCGAATCGTTGTTACGGACAAGTCAGGGAATAGTGCTGAGAAAGAATATGAGTTTGAAACGGAAGAGTATAATATCGCCCAGAATAAAGCTGTGGAAGGCACCTTTAACAATAAATTCATCGCGGATATCTTCGAATTAAAAGGGGATGTGCTGAAACGTGTGAACGACGGTTCTTTCGACTATGCTTCAGGCATGGCGGTTTCTTTCAGCCCCATGTCCGCGGACCAGTATGTCATCATCGATCTGGGCAAGGTGACGGATATCGAGAAAGTCATCACATATTGGCGTGCGCTGGCTTATCCGTATATTTATTTTTGGTATATCAGTAATGATAAGATCAGCTGGACCAAGCAGGAGAATGTGGTATTAAAAGGAAAACCGGCTCTGCTGATCAAGGGGAGCGGCATCCCCATGATCATGGGAGAATCCGGTGCGAAAAATATTGCCGCCAGATATATCAAGGTCCTTATTCCCAAAGGCACTCCCTTCTATAAAAAATTCCCGGTATACGATTTTTTACAATTAATGGAATTAAAGGTCCATGGGAAATATCTGACAGGATATTAGGAGATTTTAGCATAAATTGCAATTTTTCCGAAAAGAATCAGGATTTGGTTAATATATAGAACTTGGCTATCTTTAAAAGGATCCCCGGGATAATCTGTTATCCCTGAAAAAGCGGTTAATAATTAAGAGAAGACTATTTGAATTATGAGTAATTCTTTTACATTCCGTAGAAACATGCAAAGTTTTGCGTTAATTTTTTTATTAATTTCCTATAACTGTTTAAATATCAACAAGTTATAAAAAAATAAATAATTTTAAATCATGCATCTGGCACGATTATTGATATATATATGAACAGTTAGGATGTGAAATAGATAAAATTTTAAAAAGGAGGTCAAATTAGATGAAAGGTAAGCTTCTGTTTATCCTTATATGTGTGGTGGTTTTAATGACCCCGGGTTTTGTCCTTGCACGCGGGACTGCGTCAGGAGTGATTATAACCAACGCCAAACAAGGTAATGCTGATAACCAGGCCACATTAGCCGGAGAAGTGGTAGGCCAATTTACCAATTTAAGCGGCTATACCAATTATTCCAGGGCTACTAATGTGACCAAGATGACGGTCACGACCGGATATGACATGAACGTCATCAATCTGCCGGGTAACGGCAGCAGCGGTGCCGGTACATATCTGGATTATACCTATATCGTGACGAACTGGGCCAATGCTTCTGCGCGGATCACGGTAAAAGTATTATCCAATGCCGTTCATCCCTTGTGGGGTGCCAGCCAATATCAGTTATGGACGAACTATGGCGCATCCTGGGGTGCCGTAAACATAACACCTGTAAATAAGATATCCAACCAGCTGAAACTTGTGGCTGCGGATTCGATAATCCAGTTCAGGATCAGGGTGAATATACCGGGAGGAGCCGGGGACGGCTCGACTAATGAATATGCGTTATCGGTTTGGGACCAGGCGTGGACAGGCGCGGCAGGTGACCAGTGGCCGGGCTCAGGCGCAATTGCTCCGGCTACCGCGGATCTTGCGGATGCCCGCGATTATCAGACCGATTTTGTACGGTCTTTGGCCACGGGGCCGGTCATCCAGCTGACCAAGTCGGTCGATTTCTCAAGCCGCAAACCGTATGAAGTCATGACCTATACCATCAAATATACCAATACAGGTTCCGCCCCTGCATATAATATTACCATAGACGACGTAATCTATACCAATTACGCCAGGATCATAGCCAACAGCGCCGAGACCAACTACACGGCGCACAGCAAGACCAATTACTACTGGGACGGTACCACGTGGCAGTCGGCTTCATGGGACAGCGGCAATGAAAACCTCGTCCAGAGGGTCCGCTTTGTCTTAAGGTCGCCGGTCAACAGTGCCGAAGGCGGCCGCCTGAAGTTCAGTGTCAGGATAGAATAACAAGAACAATCAAGGGGCTGGTTAGACCAGCCCCTTTTGCTTTACACGCTTATGGATACAGTAAAACGGACGATCGAATTTACTTTATGCGTGATCATAATCTGTTCTTTACATTTAAATTTATCGGGGCGCGGCGCGGCATCAGGCACCATCCTCACGAATGTCAAGGATTATCAGGCCGGCCAGTTCTTTTTACCTTTCGGCTACCATGCGTCCAACCTGGGAGAACTGATCGTTGTGTATACGAACGCACAGGGCGACATATGGATACAGAACGGAAGGTATTATTTCCTGAACAGTGTCCGGATGACCAATAATACGACGTTCACCGTGAGCGCAGGTTATGACATTAATTCCATCCCCCCTTATTTTACCGGCAACGGCCGGAAAGGGTATTATGTGGATTATGTGTATATCATAACCAACAGGGCCAATATTTCGGATTATTTTTTTGTCCGGGTATTGTCCCAGGCCACGGATGATCCCAACTGGTCCGGTAATTTTCTTTCCCTGTATATCAATGAAGTGCCTTATGTCCTGAACAGCATCTCCATCAGGACAAATACCGGCAGCGTGGCTGCTGATTCCGTGGTGAGGATCAGGGTGCGGCTCCAGGTACCTATGGCCGTGGTGAACGGTTCCACCAACCTGTTCTCGCTCGAGATATGGAACTCCATATGGAGCACGAACAGCCTGACCGGGGACCAGTGGCCCGGGACCGGGGCCATACCTCCGGCAACGCCGGACGTGCTGGACTCAAGGGACTATCAGCGTTCCTTTGTCAGGACCACGGCATCCGGGGTTTATCACGCAGTGGTAGTGCCCTCGGCGGATGATACGATCCATACCATTTATAATTTTGACGGTACGGAGAGCCTGGGTACGGTCCGTGTCAGGATCAATATCCTTCTCGATTCGCCGCCTTCGGACCCGGATAATCTGTACCTGGTCTATAATATAGGCTCAGCGCCCACAGGCAGCAACCCGGATGACAGAAGGATCAAGATCGAGGGGAACGGCATTAATTATTATGCCATGGTCCTTTCCGCGAATGATAGCCGCATCAGGGACGGCGTTCAATTTAATTTTATTATCCTTTGTGATAATGAAATATATTACCGGGACGGAAGGGACGGATTCGAGACCTGGAGCTACCGGTGTAAAAGCATCCTGATGCAAAAGCATAACGTGAGCATCCTGAACAATTTGATCAATCCCCGCAAAGGGGAAAAGGCCATTCTTTTTTATTCTCTGGCCAGCCGGTCCAAGGTTATGATTGAAGTCTATACCCTGGCCGGTGAAAAGATCAATACTTTGTTCAACGGTTATCAGGAAGCGGGTTATCAGAATCCAATTTACTGGGACGGCAGGAATGAGAACAGCCAGGAAGTGTCGGAGGGGCTGTATTTTATCAGTTTCCGTACGGAAGAGCTGAATGAGATCAGGAAAGTGATCGTAGTGAAGTGACATATGAAGAGAAGAAGTATATTATTGGTGATCTTTTGTTTGCTTGTCACAAGTGCTTATGGGAAATTGACCAGCCAGTTCCTGGGCATCAAAGGAGCTAATTTCCTGAAGATCGGGCTCTCCCCCCGCGTGGAAGGAATGGGTTCCTCGTATGTGAGCATTTCCGAAGCGGATATCAATTCCCTGTATTACAATCCGGCCGGGTTGTGCGGTATCAAGAATATGGCTTTTGCCTTTTCCCACCTGGACTGGATAGACAATGTTTCCATCGAACATCTGGCTTATGCCCAGCCTGTGTGGAAATTAAAGGGCGTCTTCTCCACGTCCCTGACCTTCCTCGGTTTGTCGCCCGTGATCCATTATAATGACTGGGGCGAGAACATCGGCACGATGAGCTTCTATAACCTGGCCCTCACAGCCGGTTTCTCCAAGACATTCTCTGATTTTGATACGGGCATTGATCTGAAATTCCTGTACCAGAAGATCGCGGACAGCAATAATACCGGCCTGGCTGTTGATATCGGCAGTATTTACAGGATGGCGCCTTTTGCCATCAACTTGTTCAATAAATATACCCTTATCCTGAGGAAGTTCAATATCGGCCTGGCTATCAAAAACCTGGGCACCAAGGCGGGCGCGGATTATCTTCCCACATCGGTCGAATTCGGGTATTCTTTCCAGATCATCCGGGATTTGAAATTTTCAAACACGATCGTGAAACCTGTTTATGAGTGGGCCAGCCTGGTTGATTCGGATTATAAGATGAATTTCGGCCTGGAATACCTTTTTCAGAGGATCTTTTATCTCCGGACAGGCTATAAACTGAATTACGACATACCGAACAATTTCAGCCTGGGATTCGGCCTGAGGACCCGGTTCAGCCGTGGTCTGATCTTCATTGATTACAGCTATGCATCCTATACCTTTCTGGAAAAAACGAACAGGATCTCGATCGTTTTACAGTTCGATTCCCTTATACCGGATCCTCTCCCGGAGATCAAAGGCAAGGAACTGAAGAGCCCGCCTGAGGAAAATTACAGGTTAAAACAGATCAAGGGGTTTACGAACGATTGAAAGCCGGCTCTCCGGGCTTGTCCGGCTGTTTTTACGGGCCTTTAAGCTTGTCTTTATTTTTTAATATATTAAACTGGATGATATATACGAATGTACTATTTTATATTATTCTTTCTTTTGATCCCTGCACAAATCTTTGCATCAACCCTGGCCAGTCCTGTGACCAACAAGCCTGACCCTTTCGGACCTTTGGCAAGGACCAATAAATTCACGACCAATATTTTCTGGGTCAACCGTTCCGGTTATGTGGATTACGTGGATATCGTATATCAGGGCACTTCCATCGTCAGGCGCGTGATCAATACCAATACGCCTGCAGGCACCGGTAATGTGAGGATCATGAACAGGTGGAACGGCACCAATGATTCCGGAAGCCAGTGTGCGTCCGGCACCTACGACTGCAGGATCAAAGTCTCCCGTAATGTCGTTTTTGACTGGAAGATCCCTTCCAGCAGTGATTATGCCGAATTCAGCCAACCGTGCGATATTGCCTGCGACAAGTACGGGAACGTGTATATACTGGACAGGACCTTGCGGACAGTCCAGAAATTCTCTTCGGACGGCGCCCTTATCTGGAAATTTGCGTTTTCCCAGGGAACGGGAGACGGGAGTCTGAATTTCCCCACCCGCGAGATCGGCGGTCTGACGGTGGATACGAACCTGTATTTCTATGTTTTTGACCAGGGATTCAACAGGGGCCGGGTCCAGAAATTCGACCAGACAGGCGCCTTAATAGACAGATTCGGCGGTAACGCCGATGTCGATAACGGGGATGATAATTTTACCGGAGGAGGGTATTATAAGACCGGCAATGAGGTGTTTTCCACAGCTCTGGCTTCTGATGACAGCTGGCGGATCCTCTGTAACGGTTCGGGGGCCATGTCCGCGGGGAATCAGAATACATCTCTGGGGAATGTGAACATAATGGATATGGACATAGCTGCCAACGGGGATGTGTATGCCGTTTACGGGAATACGATCCGGAGATGGACCCGGGCCAATTTTTTGGCCAACAACGCTCCGAATAACAACTGGGCCACAGCCCTGGCCAACACGCTGGGCGTCTGTGTGGGAGGCAATTACCTGTATACCGTGGGAAGCACGACCCATCAGCTCAGGCAGCATAATATCACGACAGGCGCAGCCACGGAAACGCGCGGCGGATTCGGTTACGGGGATACCAATTTCTGGTGCCCCCAGAGCGTGGCCTATGATGAAAAGAACCAGTTTATCTGGGTCTCGGATACGTCCAACATGCGGCTGGTCTGTTACAAGACCAACGCTTCCGGTAATCTGGAATACGTCCGTTCCATCGAGTCCTCTCCGTATATCATGAGGAATCCCCTGGACCTTGCGCTTGACGCCAACGGGAATCTTTTCGTCATGGACAACGGGTCCTGTAAAGTGAAAAAATTCGATGAACACGGTAATTTCATTCTCCAGTTCGGCGGCAAGGGCACGGGTGACGGCAAGTTCTGGGACCCGCGCGGTATCGCCGTTGACAATAAAGGATATATTTATGTGTCAGACCAGGGAACAGGCGACGGCGATGACAGTGAGGACCAGATTGAGAAATTCACGGCAGCAGGTGTATTCTGGGCATCCTGGGACCATCCTGACGGAAGGGGCTTGACTTCATTCGACCGGAACGGGACGAATTATATCATAGCCATAGGTGAAACGGACGGTGCATGGGCTGACAACGGAATCAGGGTGTATACGACGAACGGTATTGTGCGTCAGGCAATTCAGGACGACGACTATCTTTATGACTATACGGATCTTGATGTCGATTTCAAAGGCAGGATTTATTGCGTAGATTCCGTGCCGCCTGCCTGGGTCTATTCCTATGATGCCATGGCCAGCGGTTCCACCTCGCCGACCATCGATTCCATCGGCGGGACCCGTGTAGGGATCGCCGCAGACCCTTACGGGACTTTATGGATACCGGACCAGACCGATGATAATTGCGAGGCAAGGGAGTCCTATGCCGTCGGCGACCCGAATATTTTACTGTATGAATTCAGCAGTTACGGTTCCGGAAACGGCTACATGAACAATCCGGCGGGTACGGCCATCCGCATGCGGGAGCAGTCCGGTAACTGGGCAGACCTCTGGATCGTGGATTCGGGGAACAACCGTCTGCAGAAGTTCCTGGTCAACTGGAGCAGCGAAGTGACCGAGCCTGTCACCATTGCCAATACCGGCGCGCCTGTTGTCACGGACACCTATCCGGACCCGGCCTCCAGTACCAATGCCACCTACGATACCGGCATCTATTATGCCCGCCAGGGCAAGGTTTATTTTAGGGTTTATTTTTCCCAGAACATGAATACCAATATCAAGCCTACTGTCCAGTTCACGACAGCGGATAATTATACTTATACCATCGGAGAGGTCAGTTATATCGGTAATGTCTGGACCGGCACATGCTGGATACCCGCTTCTCATGACGGAACGGCATCCATCAGGGTCCTGAACGGCCAGAGCACATGGGGGAGCAATCTGAACCCCAATCCCACGATCATCAACAACGCATTCGAGATCGATACTGTGGCTCCCATGATCGATATCTCAAATCCCATAGATCTTACCATAACCACCTTGACGAATACCCTAATAGACGGCACGACCGAATCGGCCATCCGCGTGGATGTTTTCAACTGGTCGAATTATGCCGGAGGGAACCTTATCGCTTCCCGTTCCAATTCCTCCTCTTCCGTCAGCGGTCTTTTCACCGTGAATAATATCCGACTGATCAGGACCGGTACGAATTATATCACGGCTAAAGCCAGGGACAAGGCCGGTAACTGGAGCAGCGAGCATCTGCTGCGGCACCGGGTCCGGAGCATCGATGCCATCGGATACGCGTACGTGGAACCATCCACGAACAGGCGGCTGGGCGACACGGGCAGAACCCCCATGGTTTTTACATGGCAGGCCAATGCGTTCATGAGCAACGGAACGGTGACTGTGGATGTGCCTCCGGGCTGGGCTTCACCGACCAATAATTCCCTGCTTGCGGGTTATGTGCGCATGGCTGAATCAGCAGGCGTTACGTTCGTCACGGGAAAGACTCTCCAAACCAGGGGAAGCACGTATCCGCGCAGATTTAAAGTAAACTTCCGAACAGCGGATACAGGCGGTTATTTTAAGGTCAGGTACGGTACGAACCTGACCATGGTCTCGAATTCATACAACACGGCCATCGGTATCAATGAATGGGTGGCTAAAGCCACGAACAATACATCCCTGGCAACCCAGATATGGGAACCGCCGAGACGTGTTGGCGAAGCATCAGGCAAGACCTTTAAAATCACGGTCCTCGGAAAACCTCTGGAGACGCGCTGGTCCAATAAAATGCCGGCCCAGACCTACAGGGGCGCATCGGATGTACTTGGTATGAGGCTGTTCTTTATCAACAGCAACAGTTATCACAGCGATGAGGTGGATGAACTTATTTTCATTACAGAGAACGTATTCAATGCGGAGGTGTACGCCGACACCAGGCTCTCGCTTTTTTCCATTTATACGGGGAATACCCTTTTAACCAGCACGGTACCGGGAGCATCGTCCACCGTAAGCCTGGATATGACGGCCAATCCCCTGATCATTCCTCCCGGCAGGACCAACAGGCTGGATGTCAGGATCAATATTTCCCCGACCACGTCCTATACGGATATCAAGATAAAATTATCATCTGTCAATGACGTTATAGCTTATAATTACGCCAATAATCCCAGTGTAAGCATCGAAGTGAAGGGACCCTTTCCCATGCGCACAACCTATGCCTCGATACGGTCCAATGCGCCGGCCAAACGGCTCTATACCATGACCAACAGCCTGATGCCGGGCTGGGTTGATATCAAACAGCAGAACGTCATACCTCTGCGAGTTATTCTCCGTAATACCAATGCCAATGTGAACGATATCCAGGTGATCCAGGTGCTCTTCAATACCGAGAACCGGGGTAATACCGGTATTATCCCGGACAGCGCTGTCGGAAAGATCGTTTTGCAGAAGATCAATAACGGTACTATCTATGTTCAGAAATCGCCTGTGGAGACCGCGGGTAATATCATTACCCTGCTCCCGAACAACCTTTATATCCAGTCCAGGACTTCCATGACCTGTGATTTGAAGATCGACATTAAAACAAATGTTTCAGCCACGAATCTGAAGATAAGCCTGATTTATTCCACAAATATCTCTGCCCGGGACCGGAATATCACCTCCCTGAAAGTGACCAATTATGCTTTTCCTCCCCAGAGCTTTCCCTTACGCACGGATTATGCCGAGATCGCGCATCATTTCCAGATCATCCATGACGGGACCGCATACGTGAGCCAGTGGTCGCCTGTCAGGCTCCGGGTCCTGAACGTCAGAAGCAACCTGGTGCGCCGGTACAGGGGGGTGGTTACCCTGGATACCACGGGCACGGCTGCTGCGATCAGCTGGACCAATAATTACGGGGAGAGCGGAATATTCACGGACGACGGGGTTTTAAGCGATAGAGCACACTATACGTTCGGGACAACGGATAACGGAGTGGTGACTCTGTCCATACAGGATACGACAGAAGAAAGCGTGAACATCACAAGCTGGGACGGGTATATCAGCGATGACGCTACGGATGGGTATCTGAAGTTCATAGCAGCTACGCCCAGCATTTCCCTTTCCAAAACGGTCTATCCGCCTTCTGCCAAACCTTTCCAGGCTGTTATGTATACCATAAAGTATTCCAATTATACCGCTGGACAGGCGCGTGGTTTTGAACTGGTCGAGGTCATGCCCACGAACGTCATTTATTACACGAATTCAGCGGAAAGATCGAACCAGCCTCATAGCGGCCTGGTCAGGGTCTTTTACGCCACAAATTTCACGAACATTGTCTGGCTTACCAATGCTTTTGATAATTCAACGAACAGGGGCAGGATCAAGAAGATCAGGTGGCTCCTGGTTGACCCCGTGAACAGCAATAACTGGGGTTTATTGAAGTTTAAAGTATATATCAAGTGACCGTGTCAGGATACCTTCTTTTTCCCGGGCGTTTGTGATCATAAAAAAACCTTGATAAATCGATTTGATTAATTATATTATATTTAAATAAACTCAGGCGCGGGACCGTATCCAATACCGGAACAGAGGAGTATGAGGATCAATAAGATTAATAATTTTACCCGAAGATCCGTTTTCTTTCTGATCAGCTTGTTCCTTCTGCCCTTGGGTATGCCGGCTTCGGCTCTTCTGTATCAGGCCGGCGGTAGTATTTACTGCATGGAAGAGAAGGATTCCACCTGGAAGAACATCGGTAAAGGCTTCGAGATTCAGACCAATACGAAAATAAAAACAGACGATAAAAGCATCGCAGTCATCCAGATCAACAAGAATGTCAATCTGTATATGAGGTCCGGTTCCATCCTGCAGATCACGGCAGCAGGCCAGAAGACCGCTGTGACCCTGATCCAGGGAAGTCTTCATGTCACGAGTCTGGCCTATGTCGAGGATTTTATTGTTTCCGGGGCTATGCGCGATCTGAAGATCGATTCCAAGAACTGTCTGATCAAGAACATGAATAATATCCTTCTTGTCTCCGTATTCGACGGCCGTGTGACGATCAAGGACCGGGAGAAAGGATATGTAATCAGCCAGGGGAACGGGAGCTCCATCGCGCCCGGACAGAGCGACCTTCAGATGTTCTCGCTCCCTTATCCGCCGGTTGTGGAATACCCTGAGAATAAATCCGTGATCACATCCGGGATCGACCTGAAATGGACTGGCATGAACGAAGCCATCCTGTACAGGCTGGAGATCAGCCGGGACAAGGATTTCATCAATATGGCCAAAGCAGAAGAGGTCAACGGGACATCTTGTGGTTTGGATAATGTACCTGAAGGCGAATATTTCTGGAGGGTCTCCTCGATCAGCCGGAAGAACCTGGAGGGTATTTTCCTGGACAGCAATACCTTTGTCCTCCAAAAGGGGTCTGCTTCGCTGACCATCACCAAAAAAGAGGAAGTGAAGAATATGACCGTCTCTTCGGATGAGGACCTGACCCGGGAGCCCATTCCCGGCGAGAATACAAAGAACAGCATCATCTTCGGGACTATGATACTTCTTTCCATCATCATCCTTATTGTTTTATAATCCTGGAAAATGAAAATGGGGACGGTTCTGATTTTTTTAATATAATTTTAAAAAACGCCATTTATTCAATAGCGTATCATTATATAAAAATTCAGTAAAAATCAGAACCGTCCCCATTTTCATTGTCTTATCTTTTTCCTGATCTTCCGCATCTCCGGCCTGTTCATCCTGACCTTCAATGTCCGTATACCCAGGGACTTGGCTGTGCCGATATTCTCCTGAGTGTCGTCAATATAAAGGACCTCTTTGGGTCCGGCATTCAGGTCATTTAGCATGTATCGGAAGATCTTTTTACCGGGTTTGACGAGATGGAGCAGGTGCGAGGCATACAGCCTGTCAAAAAGGCGGAAATTGTCCAGCTTGGGCCGGATATACTCGAAATGGACTTCGTTTGTATTGGAGAGGAGAATGATCCTGTATCCTTTCTTCTTGAGGTCTTTCAGAAGCTTCATCATGCCGATGATCGTCTTGCCGATATAATCTGTCTTGAACCTCTGCGTGACGATATCCGCGTCCAGTTTGAGCCTGTGCTGCCTGATGAGGCGGCTGAACAGGTCCCTTGGTTTGATATATCCTGTCTGCAGCTCTTTCTGGAGCCTGTTCATGGACCGTATCAGTGAAGGCGCGCGCCGGAATATTCTTTTATAGAATTTTCCCGGGGTTATCCTGATGAGCACGCCGCCCAGGTCAAAAACGATATATTTAATCCTGTTCTTCATAGGGAATAAAATCATAGTAGTTGTTTTAAAAAGGAATTCAAATAAAATTACATGGAAAATAAAATCCCGATGATTATCATACAGTCATGAGCTTATCAATAATATTCATCACTTCTTTTCTTGTGGCTCTTTCCGGCGCGCTGATGCCGGGGCCGCTCCTGACCGTGACCATCGCGTATTCCCTGCGCAGGGGATTTTGGTCAGGCCCTCTGGTGGTACTGGGCCATGCGATCCTGGAACTGATCCTCCTGCTGGGGATCGTGCTGGGTCTGGCGGACCTTCTCCGTGTCCCCATGGTCATCCGGATCATTTCTGTTATCGGAGGTCTGGCCTTGATCTGTATGGGAGCTGATTTTATCCGTAGCTTCAGAAAGATAAAGATAGGTCCGGACAGGACCGAACTGCAAAAGATGACGTTCAATCCCTTATTCGGCGGTATCGTGATCAGTTTGTCCAATCCTTACTGGATAATCTGGTGGGTGACCATTGGCCTGGTGTACATGACGCGCGCCATGAAACTGGGCTTTTTCGGCATCGCGGCATTTTACCTGGGCCATATTCTCGCGGACCTGGCCTGGTATTCTGTCATATCGTTCGGGTTCGGCAAAGGCAAGGTCCTGATAAAAAATACGGTCTATCATCTCATTATCCTGTTCTGCGGGATATTCCTGGCCTTCTTCGGTCTCTGGTTCCTGTATGACGGGTTCAAATAAAAAAGCCCGTTGCTGCTGCCAGCTCCGGGCTTATAAGTGTATCTGAAAATATAGTTTGTTAAAATAAACCGGTCTTCTTATTCTTCACTTCCTTCTTCTTCAGGCTGGTTCATCTGTTTCATCATCTCCTGCATGTTCGGCATATTGGGCATTTCTGTTTTTTCAACTTTTCCCGTGATCTCGCTCTTCGCGCCCTTGCCGCCGTATTTGATGAGTTCCATCTGAACCTTCTTGTTCATCAGGGACTTGATGATGCCTGCGGGCAGGAGGCTTTCTGAAAAATAAAGCTCTATGGTCCGGTTGGCTTTTTTGTCTATGATGCGGGTGTATTTTGTCTTGAATGTGCCGGCCGGTACTTTAACAGTCACATTATCCTTTTCCGTGATCTCCACTTCGTCCTTTCCTTTTTTGGCATAAAACTCTTTAAGGTTTTTCATTTCTTCCAGGCTGGCACCCGAACCTTTCCCGCCCATCATTTTCATCATATTAGCAGGCATTTCCTTGGCCGGTTCAGTCCCGGTCTGTACGATCATGCGTTTTACCTCGGATTTTTCCTTGTCCGCTGAGATGAGCATTTTTACGATATTTTTTTCCTTGGATTTCATGCCTGTGATGCCGGAAGTGACGGTCTCGACCCAGAAAGCGCTGCCTTCCTGGCCTACCACGGACATCTTCATGGCGCCGAAGGTGTTGTCTTCGTTGTAGTATTTGTACTCGTTCCAGGACCCGACCTTATACGCGGTGGCGGCTGTCAGAGAAACAGCGGCTGTCAAAAAGATAAGGGCAGAACATAACAGTTTTTTCATCGGATATCCTCCTTTTTATTTTGTCCGGAATTTCAGCTTAATTGATTAAATTTTTAAATCAAGGGAAATTTGAAAATTCACCGCGGAAAATTATCACTAAAAATTGTTTAAATTTAATTAAATTTATCTATATATTTATTACTTCAATATTTTAATAGAGGCGGGGGATTTATGAAGAGAGTCGTGCTCCTGGCGGGAATAATATTTTTATCCATTAATCTGTATGGTCTGCAGGCGCGGAATTATTATGTGAAAACGAACGGCAGCTACGCGGCCGCGGCACGAACTGGCAGACCGCGTGGAACACGGTCGGTCAAGCAGCCTGGGGATCGCTGTGCAGAATCTCGG
>JAQTRT010000249.1 GCA_028711675.1 bacterium
TAGTGGACGGGAGCAGGTAAACGAAGAGGAGGAGCACCTCGCCCAGAGGCACCCGTTTCACCACAAGCATATCCACCAGTCTGAGGATGGGTGAGAGGATGAAGATGAAAGTAAAAAAACCAAGACCGATAAAGAAAGGGCCGATCAGTTCAGACAGGATATATCGTGTTAATATTTTCATAATAAGGCAATGAAGGAGATGGCCAGATTCAGCACTTTAATGAATACAAAGGCCAGGATGCCGATCAGGGGCAGGATATAAAGGATAAAAGAGGTCATCAGCTTCAGCCGAAAGACCTTCCTTATGATAAGGACCTGAAGAGAAACCGTCCAGAGCCAGAGAAAAATTTTTAGAAGGAAATAAATACTGATCCCCGCCTCAGTGCTGAGGAACAGGGAGATCAGGCTCAGGACCGGCGCAAAAAAATAAGGAAGGTAGGAGAGACAGAACAGCTTGAAAAGAAGGTAAGGCAGGTTCCTTTTCTCAAACTCTATCCTTTGTTCCGTGGACAGTGAAAAACTTTTAATGAAGAACACGACGGAAAGGAAAACCACCAGATTCCCGAGAAAGTTCAGAAAATATGTGACGAACCCGATGCTCATATAAACATCGATGATGCTCTTCTTCAGAGAGATAACGGAACTGGAAAGGATGCTGAACACGATACTGAGGAACAGCGTGAACAGGCTGATCCCGATATGTTCGTCCTCCCTGCTCTCCAGAATATACTGGATGGCTTTTTCCGGGGCGATGATAAACTGATAAATAAAGATCTTGCCGTTGTTTAAATTCATGGTCCGCTCCAGCCGGTCAGGGCAGATAAAGATAATACATACCCGCTGAACTGCGGGAATAAAGGTCCAGTATCCTGGCCACAGGGTCCTCCTTCTCCTTCTTCAGCAGCGTGAAAAACCTTTCAAAAGGATTGGAACGTTCCTTGATGACAGGCGGGTCATCGCCCAATCCCACCTTGTTCCCCAGGATCCGGATAACCGTGCTCAAGTCCCCCAGACCGTCGATCAGTTTCAATCTGCGAGCCTGCGCACCGGAAAAGATCCTGCCGTCGGCATATGTCTTCAGCAGGGAATCATCGATCTTCCTGGATTTCTTCACTACCTGGTAGAACTGGCCATAAGCATCGTTCACGACAGACTGGATGATCTGTTTCTCTTCTTCCGTCATGTCCCTGTACGGGGAAAGGATATCCTTGTGCCTGCCGCTCTTGAACACAATCTCGCTGATCCCGATCTTTTTCAATAAATTCTGGAGGGATGTGGTGGACATGATCACGCCGATACTGCCTGTCAGCGTGCCGGGATTGGCGTAGATCTCGTTGCAGGCGGCCGCGATATAATACCCGCCCGAGGCGGCAATGTCTCCCATGGAAGCAATGACGTATTTACCTGATTGCCGGAATTCCATGATGGCGTTATACAATTCCTGGACCGCGGCGATGGTGCCTCCCGGGCTGTTGATCCTGAGCACCATGCCTTTGACATTCTTGTTCCTGGCATATTTATTGATCCTGTTCACGAGATAATCCGCGCCGAATTCGGTAATCCCCCACATGTTCTCTCCCTGCGCAAACTGGATGACTCCAGAGACATCCAGGATCACGATCCCTTTCTCCCGGATAAGGAACTGGCTGTCCCTGAAGAATCCCAGGGAAGATTCAGTGATCTTTTCCGGTGACGTGGCTTTCGGTTTGCGAAGAACTAAAAAAATCCCCATCAAGACAGAAAGGACCAGGATAGACATAAGCATATAAAAACGTATAATATACTGCTTTTCTTCATTCATAACACTGCTCCTTGCCGCTTATTTCCCGTTTAAATACCGCTCGATCCTGGCAGAAAGGCCTTCTGTATTGATATAACCGTTGAACCTTTCCAGGATCCTTCCTTTCCTGTCCAGCATGACAATGGCTGGTATGGTATAGATCCCGCCCAGGTCTTCCTTTACGTCGTTCCCGGTTTTCAGGACCGGGAAGTTGAGCTTATACCGGATGCTCATTTTCATGATCTCGAGTTCCGAGGACTGGGAATAGTCTGTCATTCCAACGAACGACACGTCCTTATTTTTGTACCTGTTTTGCATCTGGATAAGATGGATAATGTCATTGGTACACACGGAAAGGAGGGGATTAAAAAAATATAAAATGACAAGTTTGCTTTTCTGCTTGGACAGAACGAATACTTTTCCCTTATGATCCGGCAGCCTGAAGTCATGCTGTTTGGCGGTTTGAGAATACACAAGGGCCGTTAAGAAGGGGGGGAAAATCAATAAGAATATTAAACGCCTCATCACCTTTTTATCTTTTCTTTTTTCCCCTGTTTTCCCGGGCTTCTTCTCCCGGATGAAATTATCACTCTATATGGCCGGCTTACATGAAGGCTAAACCGGCCATATAAACCTTAATTAACTTTTTCAATCAACAGTCATTGCATAAAGTTAACCAGAATAAAATCATTCAAAGGTTATCTTCTCTTGCTCTTCTTGGATCCTTTCTTCTTCCCTTTCTTCGCTTTTTTCTTTGTAGCCATACTTTTACCTCCTTAACGTTTAAAATATTTTAATTGGTCTAAAATATTTTTATTCTTAATACTATTAAAGCAAAATAAAAAACAAAGTCAAATTATTTTTTAATTTAATTCAAGGATGTGCCCGGAGAACACTTCCGATTCGGAAGGATGAAGGAAAAGCGTGCGGTGAATCATGGAAAAATCCTTTTGCAGACCGTGATCAAAAAGAAAACTCATCAGCGCGATCAGCTCAACGGCCTTTTCAGATACCACATGAGCACCGAGGACCTCGTTTCCCTCGTGACTCAGGATAAGTTTCAGAAAACCGTTCTTCACATCCGCGATCTTTCCCATGGAAGTCGAAAGCAGCGGGCTCTTCAGGATCCTATACCTTCGGCCGGCTGCACGAAGTTCCTTTTCCGTCAAGCCGATCCCGGCCAGCTGGGGGACTGTAAAAAGCCCGTAAGGAACAGGGATATCCTTTCTTCCCTTTTCCCCGCCGTGCAGCTTCTTCATCAGGTCGATGGCCTGATAACTTGCCAGATGAGCGAACATCTTTCCGCGGTTAATGACATCACCCAGGGCATAGATACCCTTCCGTGAAGTCTCATAGCTCTCATCGACTTTTAGAAAACCGAGTTCAAGGGCAGGAAGATCATTCTCCGGCATGCTTTGCAGTTCAGGCCTTCGGCCGGCAGAGACGACAAGCTCATCGACATCGAATGTTCCGCCGTTCTTCAATTCTATCCGGACCTTATCCTTATCATCCTGTGCAGCACTGACACCGACCCCTGTCAGGATACGGACCCGGTTCTCCTTTAATTTCTTAACGACAGGCTGGACAACATCCTCGTCCAGGAACGGGAGTATATTCTCAGCCATTTCAAAGAGGATTACTTTCACGCCAAACTGGGAGAAGATCAGAGCGATCTCTGTCCCCACCACTCCTCCGCCGATGACACCCAGGCTCTCAGGAAGCTTTTCCATTCCCCAGACCGTCTCGCCTGTATAATAACGGCTGTTCCGGATAACATCAGGCACATATTCGCCTGAACCGGCAGCGATCAGGACTTTATCACAGGAAAAGACCTTCCTGCCTTCCGGCATACTGACCGAAACCTCATGGCTGCTGATGATCCTGGCCTGTGCCTGTATATATTCGACATTATATTTCCGGAAAAGATACCCGATCCCCTTCTTTAAGCGGGAAATGACTTCATTCTTGTTCCTGAGCAGTTCAGAATACCGAAGATTCACATCCCCCTGGATTATTTTTTTCTCTTTTAAACCAGCATATTTATTGAAGAATTCAGCTGTTTGATAATAAAAACTGGAAGGTATACAACCCCTGTTCAGGCAAACCCCGCCCAATTCATCCTTTTCAATGACAAGGACTTTCTGACCGTATTTTCCTGCGTAAATACCGGCCATATATCCAGCCGGCCCTGCGCCGATAATGATCCAGTCGTATTTAATCCTGTTCTGTTCGGCCATATATAAACGTCTCTCTCGAGTGAGTCAGCCTGGAACTGAAAACAACGGGATGGTATCCGCTGGTTCCCAGGCTTATCCTGTTTTCTATTATGATCTGGATTTTATAAGTATATCCCGAAGGGCCCGTGACCGGATCGGCCGGATTCGTTATTTTACCACCTGATAATCAGCAGGATTAATGTTATAAAAACCGATCTTATCAGCCAGGACATTTTTATCCATTTTTCCCGTTTCTGCCGCCCTGGCCACATCACCGGCCGTGAGCTTCAGCAGATTCGTGATATATTTCCTTTCGAATTCTTCGATGATGGCGTTCTTTTCATCACGGAAAGGACCTATCTCTTTACCGGACCTTTTTTCCTCTTTCAACGCGGCCGGAATTTCCCCGATCGATATCACGCCTGAATCGTTCAATAGAACGAGGGACTGGACCAGGTTCTTGAGTTGTCTGATATTACCCGGCCAGTAATATTGAATGAACAGGTCAATGACCTTCTTGTCCATAGTCACACGTTTCTTGAACTTCTCGTTGAATATCTTTAAAAAATGGTGGATCAGAAGAGGAATATCTTCTTTCCGCTGCC
>JAQTRT010000250.1 GCA_028711675.1 bacterium
CCCCCATTTCATATGAATACCTCTCTTTTATAAGATAACCTTATTTTAATGGATATGATTCAATTTTCAATGTATTTTTAATAGAATAATTTTCTTGACATATAAAATAGAAAATATATATTAACTGACCAAACAGACCATCTGTTTGCGGAAATCCCATGTTGAGCGCAGGTGCGAAGAAGAAAATTAGTTTTATAACACAACACCGGATATTTAATCTCGTAAAGCCCGGGTGCGGGAAAAAGGGGATAAGTATCCGCAAGAACGGAGAAAGCGTTCTTAGCCTTAAGTGTCTTTAAGGTTAAGAGCGCTTTTTTTTTGCCCTGTTGAGCCGGGAAATTAAAAGCAGGAAAGGATATGAAAGCTGTATTGGTATTGGAAGACGGAAGAATATTCAGGGGAGAGTCGTTTGGAGCGGAAGGCACCTGTTTCGGTGAAGCGGTCTTTAACACCAGCATGACAGGTTACCAGGAGATACTGACAGACCCTTCCTACAAAGGCCAGATGGTCTGCATGACCTATCCCCTGATAGGCAATTACGGGATCAATGATGAGGACGTTGAATCCCGGAGGATCTTTTTGGAAGGCTTTATTGTTAAAGAATGCAGTTCCATTACAAGCAACTGGCGCTCGCGGCGATCCCTGCCTGATTATCTGAAAGAGAATAATGTACCGGCCATACAGGGGATCGATACAAGGGCTTTGACCAGGCATCTGCGGCTCAAAGGAGCCATGAAAGCTATTCTTACGACAGAAGACAGGGATGAGAAAGAACTGGTCCGGAAGGTGAAGGAGGGTCCTTCCCTTGTGGGGCAGGACCTGGTCAGGACCGTAACCTGTGACAGGCCGTACTGGTGGAATGAGAAGGGAAAGCTCAAGGTTGTGGTTCTGGATTGCGGCGTGAAATACAATATCCTCCGGATGCTGGCCCTCCGGAACTGCAGGGTGTATGTGATGCCTTCTTCCGCGACCGCGGAGCAGATCCTGAAAGAGAACCCTGACGGCGTGCTCCTGTCGAACGGGCCCGGCGATCCTGAGCCCGTGGCTAATGTAATCGAGACTGTGAAAGGCCTGACCAACAAGGTCCCTTTGTTCGGGATCTGCCTCGGCCAGCAGATGCTGGGACTGGCCCTGGCAGGCCGGACATTTAAACTGAAGTTCGGGCATCACGGCGCCAATCATCCGGTCAAGGACCTGAGGACCGGCCGGGTGGCCATCACGGTCCAGAACCACGGGTTCTGCGTTGACCTGGATTCACTCCCGAAACAGGATATTGAGATAACCCACGTTAACCTGAATGACGGCACGCTGGAAGGATTCAGACATAAAAAGTATCCGCTCTTTTCGGTTCAGTTCCATCCGGAAGCATCGGCCGGTCCCCATGACGCGGAATATCTGTTCGGTGAGTTTATTGATATGGTGGAGAAAAATAAAAAATAGTTTATCCTTTTAAACAAGGAGTTTTCATTTGCCAAAACGGACGGACATTAAAAAAATACTGATCATCGGTTCAGGCCCTATCATCATCAGCCAGGCCTGTGAATTCGATTATTCCGGGACCCAGGCCTGCAAGGCCCTGCGCGAGGAAGGGTTCGAGGTGGTCCTGATCAATTCCAATCCTGCCACGATCATGACCGATCCCGAGACCGCTGACAGGACCTACATTGAGCCTATTACCGCGGATGTACTGGAGAAGATCATCGAGAAAGAACGGCCTGACGCCATCCTGCCCACGCTGGGCGGCCAGACCGGGCTTAACACGGCCATGCAGCTGCATGAGAAAGGCATTTTAAAAAAATACGGCGTCGAGATGATCGGCGCCAATTACGAGACCATCAGGAAAGCCGAAGACCGCAGGCATTTCAAGGAAGCCATGCTCAAGATCGGGCTTGACCTTCCTAAAAGCGATTATGCGTATTCCCTGGAAGACGCGAAAAGGATCGTCAAGCAGATAGGGCTGCCTGCCATTATCCGGCCCAGTTTTACCCTGGGCGGGACAGGCGGCGGCATCGCGCAGGACATGAAGGAATTCGAGGATATCTGTGAGCTGGGACTGAAGAACAGCATGATTGAGGAGGTCCTGATCGAGGAATCCGTGATCGGCTGGAAAGAGTACGAGCTGGAAGTGATGAGGGACAGGAAGGATAACGTGGTGATCGTCTGTTCCATCGAGAATTTCGATCCCATGGGCATCCATACGGGAGATTCCATCACAGTGGCGCCTGCCCAGACCCTGACAGACAGGGAGTATCAGAAAATGCGGGATGCTTCCATTGCCATCATCCGCGAGATCGGGGTGGAGACAGGCGGTTCCAATATTCAGTTTGCCGTGGACCCCCGCACAGGCCGCATGGTGGTTGTGGAAATGAACCCGCGCGTTTCCCGGAGTTCGGCGCTGGCCAGCAAGGCCACGGGTTTCCCCATTGCCAAGTTCGCGGCCAAGCTCGCCTGCGGATACACGCTGGACGAGATACGGAACGATATCACCAGGGAGACGCCGGCCAGTTTCGAGCCTGTCCTTGATTACTGCGTTGTGAAGATCCCGCGTTTTGCCTTTGAGAAATTCCCCGAGGCCAGGGATATGCTGGGTATCTCCATGAAATCAGTGGGTGAGACCATGGCCATAGGCCGGACCTTTAAGGAAGCCCTGCAGAAAGGCCTGCGCGGCCTGGAGACCGGGCACAGCGGTCTGGATAACAAGGAGAACTATAAAGATATCCCGGATGAAGTGATCCTGTTGAAGCTGAAGGAACCTAATGCTTCACGCCTGTTCTACATCAAGTACGCCCTGCAGAAAGGTTATTCCCTGGACCGGATCCGGGACATTACGGGGATCGATCCCTGGTTCCTCAGTAACCTGGAGCAGATCGTCAGGTTCGAGCAGGAGATGGTCCGGGAGTTCGGAGAGAAGAGGATGATCTCGCCGGAAAGGTTCCGGAAAGCCAAGGAATACGGGTTCAGCGACAAACAGCTGGCCGAGATCATCGGCTCGGACGAGATCTCCGTTCGTGACGCAAGAAAAAAGATGGGTGTTATACCGGTCTATAAACTGGTGGATACCTGCGCTGCCGAATTCGAGGCTTTTACGCCGTATTATTATTCCACTTATGAAGAGGAAGATGAGATCCGGAAGGACCGGAAAAAGAAGATCATGATCCTGGGCGGAGGTCCGAACAGGGTAGGCCAGGGCATTGAGTTCGATTACTGCTGCTGTCACGCCTCGTTCATCCTGAAGGCCATGGGGTATGAAACCATTATGGTCAACTCCAATCCCGAGACCGTTTCCACGGATTATGACACTTCGGATAAACTGTATTTTGAACCGCTTACGTTCGAGGATGTGATGAACATCATTGACAAGGAGAAACCGGACGGCGTGATCGTGCAGTTCGGCGGCCAGACCCCTATCAATCTGGCCCGCTCCCTGTCGAAAGCCGGAGCGCCCATCATCGGCACAAGCGTCAATTCCATCCATAAAGCCGAGGACAGAAAAAAGTTCTCGGCGGTACTGAAAAAACTGAAGATCGACCAGGCTGAAGGAGGATCGGCTTATACCAGGGAAGAAGCCCGCAAGATCGCCCGGCGTATCGGATACCCTGTGCTGGTAAGGCCTTCCTATGTTATTGGGGGCCGGGCCATGCGTATCGTGTGGGATGAGTCGTGCCTGCTTGAATTCATCAAGGAAGCTAAAAAGGTGTCGGAAGAGCATCCGGTGCTGATCGATAAGTTCATAGAAGATGCCGTTGAAGTGGATGTGGACGCCCTGTCCGACGGCGAGAGCGTTGTCATAGGCGGGATCATGGAGCATATCGAGGAAGCCGGCATCCATTCCGGCGATTCAGCCTGCGTCATGCCTCCCCCGACACTGAGGGACGAGATCCTTGACCGCATCAGGGATTGCACAAAAAAACTGGCCGGGGAATTGAAAGTGATCGGCCTGCTGAATATACAGTTCGCAATTAAAAATAACGTCGTTTACGTGCTGGAGGTAAATCCCAGGGCTTCGCGGACCGTACCGTTCGTGAGCAAGGCCACGGGCGTTCCCCTGGCCAAGATCGCTTCCCAGATCATGGTGGGGAAGAAACTGAAACAACTCGGTATCACAGGGGAGAAGGAGATCACCCACGTTGCCGTGAAAGAATCGGTCCTGCCGTTCTCCCGTTTTTCGGGCGTGGACATCATCCTCGGCCCGGAAATGAAATCAACAGGCGAGGTCATGGGCATCGATGACGAGTTCAGCGGCGCGTATATTAAAAGCCAGGTTGCCGCCGGGCAGAATCTTCCGGTAAAGGGCAACGTTTTCATATCGGTGTGCGACAGGGACAAAAAAACGATCTTACCCGCAGCCAAAAAATTCCGCGCGCTGGGTTTTAATTTATACGCCACTCCGGGGACAGCCGCCGCGCTGGAAAGAGGGGGCATAGCCGTTACAGCGCTGGCCAAGATAGCTCAGGGGCGGCCTAATTGCCTGGACCTGATGAAAGACGGATTGATACAACTGGTGGTCAATACGCCCTCGGGAAGGATTCCCCGGCAGGACGAAGTATTGATCCGTTCCCAGGTTATCCGTTA